>JAKLDZ010000190.1 GCA_022703255.1 Myxococcota bacterium
GGTCGGAATCTATCCGAGAGGGGATAGTCCCTTTGGTCTGCACGACATGGCGGGGAACGTGTGGGAGTGGACTTCGAGCGGTTACTCAGCAGATTACAGCAAGAATCGAGCCAACGAAGGCCGCGTCAACCGGGGCGGCAGCTGGTACGGCAGCAACCCCGGCAACGTCCGCGGTGCGACTCGCAACAGGAACGCTCCCTCGATCCGCATCGGCGTCTTGGGCTTCCGCTGCGCCCGGTAATTTCCCTTGATCCTTTGATCTCTTTCCCTTGATCCGGTCCGGTTTGTTTCTTGCATGCGAGCTATCCGAGAAGGGATAGCTCCGGACCCCGCGAGCGAAGCGAGCGGGTCGCATGCCCTCACTCCTCGCCCCCCTCCGGCAGCATCCCCAGCTCCCGAAGCAGCTCCGTGCGCAGCCTCCACGTGTCCCCGTGCGACCAGTGCGCCAGCGTCGATCGCAGCGAGGCCACGAACCGCTCCCACGCCTCCGGGCTCTCCGCAGCCTCCGCCACCAGCACCTTCAGCCGCTTGCGCGCCCGCAGCACCGACGCGCGCTTCACGCGCACCTGACCCGGTACGAGCCGGAACCCCAGGAACGTGATGCCCTGCCGCACCGGCACCACCTGCCAGCGGTGCAGCCTCAGCCGCTGCCGCCAGCACGCCTGCTCGATCGCGTGTCCCCAGTCCTCGAGCTGCGCGCGCTCCTCCGCGAACAGCAGCATGTCATCCATGTACCGCAGGTACGCGCGGATCCGCAGGCGGTCCTTGGCCCGGTGATCGATCGGCGACAAATACCGGTTCGCAAAATGCTGGCTGGTGAGGTTTCCGATCGGCAGCCCGGTCCTGCGCGCAAGCGGAGCGAACAGATCGTCACCCGGGAAGTGCCAACGACGCGAGTCCTCCTCCGGAGAGGCCGAGATGATCCTCGCGCACAACTCGATCGTCCTCGCACACGAAACGTCGTGACGAAGCTGGCCAATCAGGATCTCGTGGTCGATGCTCGGGAAGAACTTCGTCACGTCGAGGTGCAGCGCGAAACGATAGTGCCCCGCCCACAGCCGCGCCTGGCGGAGCGCCGCGTGCGTGCCCAGCCCCACCCGGCACGCATAGGTGTGCGCGATCAGATGCCGGTCCAGCAACGGGCCGATGGCCGCGCAGAGCGACTGGTGCACGATCCGGTCCTCGAACGGCGCGGCGTGGATGACGCGCTTCTTCGGATCCGAGACCTCGTGGCGTGACGCGCGGCCGGGAACCCAGGCTCCTGCGCCGAGTTCCTGATGAAGCCGAAGCACCGCGCCTTCGAGATCGAAGAGCGTCCGCGCGACCGACGCTCGCCCACGCTTGCCCCGCGCCGCTCTGCGCGCCGCACTCCAGAGCTCGGTGACCGACGCGATGCGATGCAGGAGGTCTTCAACCATGACCCGGCCTGCCTCGCTCGGCGCGGAGCCAACCGCCGATCTGCCTTCCCCAGTCGTCCACGAGGTTCATCACATGCTCGTGCTGCTCGACCGACAGGTGCTTTCGGTCCCGCGCGCCGCGCAGCAGGATCCGAAGCACGGTCAGGCTCCGGTTCGCGCAGTCCAGGCGCGCCACGCGCGCCAGTCCCCGAGGCAGGTACGCAGCTTCGGTCGTTGCGGTCAGCGCATCGAGCGCCGCATCGACGATCCGATGACCGAGCATGCGCCGGGCCTGCACTGGGAAACCGGCGACGCGTGCGTCGATCCAGAGCCACACTTCGTATCCGTGCTCCACGAGCGCGGGGAGGGTTGCCGTCGGGCGATCGTCGTGCATGGATCCCGGCTGCCCGGGCATGCAGCACGCGTCAACCGGGGCGGCAGCTGGAACAACAACAACCCCGGCAACGTCCGCGGTGCGAATCGCAACAGGAACGCTCCCACGAACCGCAACAACAACTTGGGCTTCCGCTGCGCCCGCCCGGCAGCGCCCGCTTGCCGCGCGATCACGGTCGCCCGGCCTGCGCTCTGCCGAACCGATGCCCGGGGCCGCGGGGCGTATGCCTCCGGCGATCCCGCCAGCCCCTGCCGCGTCTCCCGGTCCTGCGGCCGCGGTGGGGGTGGTGCGGTTGTCGGCGCGGGGGGATCGCGCACGCGCGCGCCGAACGATGACGAGCGCGAGCACGAGGACGAGGGGAGAGACGCGCACGCGGGGCTAGCGCACCGGGACCGGGAGCCATTCGACCCTGGCGGCCGCCACCCCGATGCGCGCCCAAGTCGTTGAAAAAGCATGAACAGAACCGCGGCATGCGACGTGCTCACGGCTCCGTCATGCGCCGCGACAAGCTGCCCGACCCCACCCTCGACGTCGTCTTCAAGATGCTCTTCTCGCGTCCCGATGCGCAGGACCTGCTCATCGCGCTGCTGAACGACGTGCTCGCGCCCGAAGTCCCCATCGTCTCGGTCACGTTGCTCAACCCGGACCTGCTCAAGGACAGCATCTCCGATCGGGGGATGGTTCTGGACCTGCACGTTCGGCTCGCCGACGGTCGGCTCGTGGACGTCGAGATGCAGATGCGGCGCGATGAGGTTCTGAAGCGGGCGGTGTACGGCGTGGCGCGGTTGTACCGTCCCCAGCTCGACGCAGGCGACGACTACAAGAAGCTCAAGCCGTGCATCGTGATCGTGTTCCTGGGGTACAAGCGGTTGCCATCGGAGCACTATCATTCCAAGTTCAGGTTCTGCGATGTTCGAACCGGTGAGGAGTTGTGCGACGATCTGGAGCTTCACTTCGTGGAGCTTCCGAAGCTGCCCGCAGCGAGGACGGAGGCGTACAATCGAGAAGGCGGGCTCGCCCACTGGGCATCGTTCATGCGCAACGACGACGAGGAGCTGATGCGGGAGCTGGAGATGAGCGATCCGAGGATAGCGAAGGCGAGGGCGCTGCTGCGGGAGCTCGCGTCGGATCCGGAGGCGCTGCGGATCATCCGCGAGCGCGAAGAATCCCAGATGCTCTACGAGATGGAGATCGAGTCGGCCGAAGCGCGCGGAAAGGCCGAAGGCAAGGCGGAAGGCAAGGCCGAAGGCAAGGCGGAAGGCAAGGCGGAAGGCAAGGCGGAAGCAGCGGCCGACGCGGTGATCGGTGTACTCGAAGCGAGAGGGCTGGCGATGACCGACGAGCAGCGGGAAAGGATACGCGCTTGCCGCGAAACGACGGTGCTCGGCCACTGGCTCGCCCACGCGGTGACCGTCCGATCGGTCGACGACTTGCTTGCGACGTAGGCCGCGCACGCGGAGGGGGATCGCGCACGAGCACGCGCACGCCGAACGACGACGAGCACGAGGGGAGAGACGCGCATGCGACAAGGTCGGCCGTGTCCGTGTTCGCGTGCGTGTCCGGTCAGCGCATCGCGCGACGCGTCTGCTCGACCTCCTGCCAGCGAAGGGCGTTGGCCATCGAGTCGAGGGTGGCGATCGCGCCGCCGAAACCGAGGAATGGGCGATCGTAGAGCGCGTGGCGGAAGTACGAGGGGAACCCGAACTCGAGCACAGCCCCCTGCCCGCCCAGGATGCCCGCGTTGTTCGCGATCGTGAGGTGCGGAGGGGCGGACTCGAAGTGACGCTCCAGCGCGCGCATCAAAGACTTCATCTTGGGGTAGACGAGGAGCTCGACCCCGGGAAGCTTGGAGGCAAGCCCGGCTGCGTGGTGCGGGCGGTTCGTCACCACCGCGAACTGCAAGCGCGCACCGACGAGATCGGCTAGCGAGGCGATACCGGGGAGCAGGAAGGGATCTCCGACATAGCCGAGCACGCGTTGCTGGAACACGAAGGGGACGACCCACTCGAGCCTGGGCACGATCGACGACAGTTGGCGGTCGATGAAGCTCTCGGCCTTCGCCTGCGCGCCGGAGAGCGCGGCGAGCTCGCGGACCCATCGTTCGGAAGCGTCGAGCCCGAAAGGCAGGTCCCACTCCAGCAGGCGTGCCCCGGTGCGTCGCGCAATCTCCCGCGCAGCCTTGCGACCATACGGCAGTGACACGATGACGCCCGCGTCGCGCACAGCACGCAGATCGCAGAACCTCGATCCCGAGAGCCACACCGAAACGAGCTCGAGCCCGGCGGCCCCGAACATGGCCTCGAGCTCCCGGAGGTTCGCGACGTGGTCCTGCTCGTTGCGATCGAACAGGTAACCGACGACGGCGGCCTTGGTCTCGGAGGGCGATCCGCCCGACAGATCGAGCTGACGGGCCAGAGACAAGAGCACTTCCGCGTAGCCGTCGATCCAATCACCGGACAGGGACTTGCCCGGCACATGGAGGATCGGCTTGCCGCTGGCGCGCGCGACCTGCCGGGTGAGCCTCGCGTACTCGGCGCCGGTGATGAACGCCATGGGCATGGAAGTGAGGGCCACGGCGGGGACGGCTGGATGCGAGGCGATGCGTTGCAGGGTGGCCTGGAGGCTCTCCTCGCGCGACCCGCTCATCTGCGCCGGGTGCAGCGCGGTATTGGCGATGCGGTGGAGCCCCGACACCGAGGTCAGCGTGGAGAGCCAGTCGTGATTCCCCTGCACGTACTGCGTCTTCATGTACGTGCAGTCGGGCCCTTCGATCAGCAGGTACAAGTCGCGGATCGCGTTGACCGCAAGGTAGACCCCGATCATGAACGTGTAGGTGACGCGCTGGGTGAAGTCCGCGCCTTCGGACTGCTGTGGGGAAGACGTCGCGCTCATGCTCCGCCTCGTTGCGGGACCGCAACCAGCCCCTCGTCGGTTCGTGCCAGGTACCGGGCGTACCGCCGGTGGAACGGCGTGCGGCAAACCGCCAGCAAGCGCTCCAGCGTGCGCACGGCCCCGGCCGGCCCCATCTCGAAGTGCTGGATTGAGAACGACCCCTTGCCCGCCTCGGTGAGCCGCCAGTCGAAGAAGTGATACGACAGGAAGGCCTGAGCCGGGGACTCCTGCAGGCGACGACGCAGGAACGCGAAGCTGTCGAAGGCCCGTACGCTGTGGCGCGAGCCGTCATGCAGCATCTTGCGAATGGCCAGCGCCGACTCTTTCGCCGTCGCCGGCGCGCTGACACCCACCAGGATGTCGATGCCGAAGCCCATCTCCTCGAGGCACGACAGCAACGGCACTCCCCACGTGGAGGCGGGCGTGGTGAGAAAGAAGGCCTCCCGATCGCGGACCACGATGCCCAGCCGGAATCGGGCCGCTTCCTCCCGCAGACGCGCCCAGTCCCGTTGGCTCGACGACGAGGCGCGTTCCCACGCACCGTCGACATCGAGCGGGACTCCAAGCTCCGCGGCGATCGCATCGAGCCAGCGGCGCGATGCCTCCCAACCGTACGGAGCTTCGGGGAAGATCGACTGCAAACGCGATCGATCGAGCAGCTGGTCGTACAGGTTTTGCCAGGTCTTGTTGGGGAGTACGACGTTCAGCGCCGCGTTGGGAAGAGCGTCGATGCGATCGGTGTCGAGCTCCGGGAGCAGGCGCGTGTTGACGCGGACACCAGCATTGGAGAGGAGCGACTCGAGCTCTGCGACAGCGCGTGTCGGAGGGAATCCCATGAGGTTGACGGTGTCGGGATCGGGAGCAGGAGCCACCTGCTCGGCCGCGAGCCTTCGCTCCACCAGCAGCCCTTCGAAGACGTTGGTCATGGAGCGCGGGGTGACGGTCAGGTACAGCAGCGGCAGGCTGGTGCGCTTGCGCACGCGCTTGACGACGGACTCGACGTCTTCGCCGATCACGGTGGGAACGCAGGTGTTGCTGACGAATACGAGCTTGCGTTCTGGATTGGGCCGGCTCGCGGCGTACTCGACGAGATTGACCAGCTTCTTCGGGTTGCCGAGGATGACGTCGTTCTCGTCGATTTCCGTGGTGATCATCCCCTCCTCCACGGTCTGGACGTCGGAGACGTTGCCCATGCCCTGCGCGGTGGGGACTCCCGGGGAGCGGACGCGCTCGTCCCAGGGGTAGTTGGCGAGCGTGACGATGGTTCCCACGGTGTGCGGGTTGACGAAGAGACACTCGTTGTCGCAGTGCTGGACGAAGTGGAAGAGGCGGCTCGGGTCGATGGAGTCGAGCTGGGAGCGGGCGATCTCGCCGCCGGCGAAGAAGTCCGCCCAGGAGTCCTGGCCTCCCCAGGTGTCGAGCAGAGATCGCGGCCGATCGCCTTCGTCGGCCGAGGGAGGCACCGGCAGTCCCGGGCGTCCCAGCTCCGGATCCTTTCGGAGGAGCTCGCCGAGGTCTTCGAGCGTAGTGTCGCCCAGAGAGGCTGCTGCGCGATCGAGGACGGATTGGGTCAACGCCGTGGGGAGGGAGCGTCCGCGGAAGTAGACGTTCAGGTGCGCCGTGAGCACGAGCCCGCGGGACTCGGGGGTGCGGCGTTCGATTCGGCATACGACCGGTTCGGGGCCGCCCTCGACGGTGAGCTCGACGGCGTGATCGATCCAGGCGGCGGCGGTGACGCGGAACGGGAGGGGATCGACATGGATGCCGAGCAGGGAGCCGAGGGCCTGGCGCGAGGCGGTTCCCGCGGCCACCACGCGGCCGGACAGGGTTTGCGCCGAGCGCTGCGGCTCAGGACCGGGGGCGTGCAGGCCCATCGTCACGCTTCTCCTTGCCCAGATACAGGTAGTCCCTTCCGTAGCGCGAGAGCAACCCTCCCAGCTCTCCGAGGCGCTGACGCACGACCTCGCGCGGAATCGGCGACGCGAACGACACCGGGAACCGGCCGCTCGCTCGCACCACCTCCGCAGCCGGAGCAGGGAGCGTGTCGGGGTCGAAGTCGATGAGTCGCATGCCGTATCGATCGGGCTCGAGCATCGTCGCAGATCCGAGCGACAGATAGAACGGGTTGGGCGAGAAGTACACGTCGGGGCGCTCGGCGAAGATCCCCTCGATCATCTCCACGTTCAGCCGGTGGTCCTCGTCGGTCTCGCCAGGGAAGCACGTGAGCATGTCGAAGTGCATCGAGATCCCGCTGCGTGCGGCGTCTAGAATCGCACCTCGCGCGAAGCTCACGTTGCGCGGGCGCCCCATGAGCCCGAGCACACGCGGCGAGAAGCTCTGCACACCCAGCTTGAGCAGCACGCAGCCGCTGCGGCGCATCTGCCCGAGACGCGCCGCGCTCAACCCCTCCGGCGCGCAGAAGCTCTCCCACCGGAAGCCTCGACCGGACTCGATCAGCAGCGAGGTGAACCGATCGAGCCACGCCAGATCCCCGTTGATCAGATCGTCGTGGAAGTGGAAGTCGCCGCAGCCGTACTCCCCGGCCCGTTCCACCATCTCCGCCACGACGCTCTCGGGTGATCGCGTCCTGTGGCAGCCCCAATGCGACGGCTCCGAGCAGTACGAGCAGCGGTGCGGGCACCCGCGGCTCGACAGGATGGGCACGAAGTCGTGGACATCGGTGCCGAGAAACGACGGCATCGGGAGCGCGTCCAGAGCGGCCGGCGCGACCGGCGGAAGCGATCTCACCACGCCGTCCTCGAGCCAGCTTGCGCCGGGGACCGAGGGCGTGGGCAGCGAGCAGAGCGCGTCGACAAGCGGGGCGACCACCAGGTCTCCCTCCCCTTGCACGACGGCGTCGAAGGCGCCGCACCGGAGCAGCAGGTTCCGCAGGGGGGGGAAGGTGCACGCGGGGCCTCCGGCCGCTGTGCGGCGTCCCGCTGCCCGAAGCCTGGATGCCATCGCTGCCGCGAAGTACACCGTGAGCGTGTTGACCGTGAACAGCAACGGGCCTTCGGTGGCGAGCAGCCGAGGTAGGTGATGCTCCACCTTGCGCAGGATGGTGCGGCTCACCGGCAACAGCTCGGCGAACAGCTCGGGACGCACCACCTCCATGAGAATGCGCGGGTCGGGTCCGTCTCCCATGGCGCCCACGCGCTCGGACAGGTGCCCGATGTACTCCCCATAAAAGTCGTTACCCGAACGATCCTCCTCCAGCGACAGATCGATCGTGATCGCCTCGTGCCCCCGCGCCAGCAAGGCCGCTTGCAGGCAGGCCAGGCCGATGCTCCGGAAGGGGACTTCCCCGTGGGGAGGGGAGTGGACGAGAGTGACCTGGGTCATGGGAGATTCCGTTCGTTGCGCGCGATCACCGCGGCCAGCGCGCGCGTGAGCCGCTCCACTTGTGTCCCGGGAACGGCTCCCGCTCCGTCGCACCGATAGTACAGATCGAACCGCCCGGTTCGAGCGACGTGCACGCGATCCTGACGCCTCGGCGCGATCACCACCAGGACCTCCTCGCCTCCGCGATGCGCGAAGCGGAAGGCGAGCCACCCCTCTGACGGAGGCACCGGGACGACGTCGCGCAGAGTCCATTCCCCGTGGACTTCGCCCGGACGCCACGGGGCGATGAGCGCTGAAGGGTCGATGGCGGTCGAGGGGGCATGCGTGGCGGGAGCGGGGCCCGGGCGCGCGCGGCGCTGCGGGGCGACGGCGTCGCGGTGGATTTCCTCGCAGCGGAAGCGGGGGTTGCGGCGGGTTCTCTCCACGATGTCAGCGGCCATGCGCTGCAGGTCCGACGGAGTGTGTCGCAGGCTGCGCAGCAGGTAGGGCGTTCCCCTGGGGGCGACCTCGAAGCCCTGCGCTGCGCAGTCCACTGCGAACCGCGTCCCGGGCAGGATCGCGAGCCAGAAGCAGCACACCGAGTTGATGGTGTCCGACCGCCTCTGCATCAACTCCTCGAGGTAATCGAGCGTGGCTCCGAATCCCTGCACCGTGTCCCCAGGGAGCCCGGACATGATGCTCAACGTCGCCCGGTGCCCCATGGCTCCCAGCGCCTCGAGCCGTCGCTCGAACCTGTCGCGATCCAGCGGCGCCTTTCCGCACGAACGAAGCGCCTCCTCGTGGATCGACTCGAGCCCGATGATCAGCTCGTCGCATCGGAGACCCGAGAGAAGCGCGAGCTGCTCATCGTCGAGCTGCTCGTGGCGCACGAACAACGACAGGGACAGCGCGCGTTCGGGGTCCGCGCGAGCCACGACTGCGCAGAGCCTTCGGAGCGCGTCGGTGTCGTGGTTGACGGCGGAGTCGCAGAAGTTGAGAGAGGTGCAGCCGTGCTCGATGCCCCAGCGGATCTCGGCTTCGAGACGGCGATCGTCGGCGTAGCGGAGCGACCCGCGCCGCGTGGACCAGGAGCAGAACCGGCAGCGGAACCTGCAGCCGCGCGAGGGTTCCACCAGCAGGCTGGTGCTGGGCGGAGCCAGCGCTCCGCTCAGGTACGCCGACGGAAGCGCTGCGAGGTCGGCCTCGTCTTCCCGGTCGTTGTGGAGGATCGCCGTGCCGTTCCGCGCCGTGACGTTCGGGATTTCCCACGGGCGATCGAATCCCGCGCGACACAGGGCCACGAACGGCGCCTCGCCTTCGCCGCGGACCACGATGTCCAGTGCCTCGTGCTTCTCCAGCAGCGCCTGCGGCGAAAACGAAGCCGAAGGACCGCCGGCGATGATCCGCACTCCCGGGCGACGTCGCCGGAGCTCCGCCGCGGAGTCGAGCAGCAGGTCCGCGGACCAGCAGTAGCACGACAGCCCGATCACGTCGGGATCGTCGGCCAGCACGCGTTCGAGCTGATGCGCGGGGAGGATCGTCTGCGAGCGGGAAATGGGCAGATCGTGCAGGGTCACGCGGGTCGAGCGAGAGGCGACGGGGTCCTCACGCACGCAGGCGGCGAGCAGTCCGATCGCGTAGTTGTAGCTCTCGAAGGCGAAGTCCCGTGACGTGGAGGCCGGGGCGCCCGAAGCGTGCTCCCCTGGGGTGGCGGCGATCAGCGAAACCTTCACGCGTCGCTCCTGTGTGCGGCGGCGAGCGCCAGCGCGCGTGCGAGCACCGGGAGCTCGGGATCCGGCGACACGCTCGGTCCGTCCCGCAACCACACCAGCTCCCAGGGACCGACCCGGCAGAACCCCGTGCGTCCCTCCTGCGGCAGCCTGAGCTGCAGGGTGATCGCGCGGTCGCCCTTCTCCACGCGCAACGACGGCCAGCCTTCGTGAAGGAACAGGCTGCGGATGACCCACCCTCGCGCGAACGGATGCCCTTCGGCACAGCCGGGTACGAGGGAGTTCCAGGTCTCGAGCGGGAGCCTGGCGGGGCCGGGCTGCGCTTGTGCCCTCGGGGGAGCGTGGCGCCCCGGTGATTCGCAGCCTGGCAACCACGTGCCGGGCGACGGGTCGTCGTAGACGAACAGGTCCCGACGCGGATGGTCGAAGAGGAAGCGGAAAGCCTCTGCGAGATCCTCTTCGGGAAAGCTCTCGCACCCGAGGAGGTAGGGCATGCCGCGGGAGACGGTTCGTATGCCGAACTGTGTGCGACGCTCGTGGAAGAACGATCCGGGAGGGACGAGGGTCCAGAACACGCGCACGGCGGCGAGCGGGAGCCCCCGGTCCCGAAGGCTCGCAAGGTAGTCGATCGTCTCCCGAAAGCCGCTCAACGTGTCGCCCGGGATCCCGAGCATTACCGACAGGTGCACGGGCCCGATCGCGCCCAGTTGGCGAAGCATCGCCTCGAAGGCGGCGGCATCACCACCGCACATGACGGTGAGCACGCCGTTGACCGCGCCGACCTGACCGCCGGACACCGGAGCGTCGACGAACTGCAGGCCTTGTTTGATCGCGTGGGC
>JAKLDZ010000191.1 GCA_022703255.1 Myxococcota bacterium
GCGCTCCAGGACTTCCCCGTTCTGTCCATTGGCATCGAGATTTCCCCTCACGCCCTCCCCCCTATGCGAAATCTACGTTGAGCCCGATGATCGAGGCCAGCAGGATTGTGTCGTCGGCGCTGTTGTCATCGAGATCCGTGGCCGCTGTCGTGAGCAGTCCGGTGACTGCGGCCGACCACAGCGACGTGGAGCCGACGAAGGATGCACGCCCGGGCGTGGTGCCGCCCGCGGTGCCAACGATACCGCCCGTGAGCGCGCCGGCCGCGGTGAACCCCCAGATCACCGACGTCATCGTCTTGGGCTCCCATTCCTCGTCCCAGCGGACGCGCGCCTGGTTCCAGTAGGTCCAGAGCATTCCTTCCTCGAATCCGAGGAGCATGCCGGTGACGATCGACTGCGGCACACCGTAGCGAAACGGCCGGGTATGATCGATGGCCGCAACGACCCCCGCAGAACCAGCGCCCAGCACCAGGGCCGGCAGGATCACCCCGGCGGCGCTCTCGGCTTCCGTCAAGACCGAGATCCACCCTCCGGTGCCCAGCCCGAACAGGACCGAGTCGGTGTACAGCACCGCAAGCTCGTCGGATGTGGCCCGATCCGCCGCCTTCGCACCTATCGCGCTCTCGCCGAGATCCGCTCGTCGCACCAGCGTCACGTCGCGCGTCGCCCACTCTCTCGCCAGGCGCGACTGCTCGAGTGCGAGCAACTGGTAGCCGGGGTTGGGCGCTTTGCGCGCCAGATCGTCCAACAGGGAGGCCGCGATAGTGAACTCTCCACCGACCAGGCGATCACGCGCCTGCACGTACGCGCGTTGCCATGCAACGACGTCGGTCTGGGCGAGCGGCGCGGGCGGCTGGGGAGCCGCCGCGGGAGCCGCGAAGGGCGCAGCCTGCGCAGTCGCGGCAGGTGCAACGGGCTGTGCTGGCGTGGTCGACGTCGCGGCAGCCTGCGGTGGTGCAGCAGGAGCAGGAGCGGTGGTTGACGGCGCAGGCTGCGGCTGGGCAGCCGCGAGAGCCGACACGAGCATCGCGGAGAGCATCGAAGAGGCAAACCCCAGGCGCATGCATACTCCCTATCCGTTTCCGGCCCGTGCAGGCAAGCAGCACGTGGCGGGGTGAGCGGCACGCCGGAGACATGGTGTTCAACACGGCCGACCATCCACGGACAGCGTCGCAGCCCAGAACGGCACTCGACGTCGCCGCCGCCCTTCGGCGTTCGGCGCGGGCGACGGCTGCTTCGACGGCGGGGGATCGAGCTGTGCGAACTACGCGAACACGGTGGAAGTGAAGCACTCGGACGGCACCGTGGCGCTCTACATGCACTTGTCGTCCATCTCGGTGTCCACGGGCGACGCCGTCTCGCAGTGGGATATCGTGGGCAAGAGCGGCAACAGCGGCTGGAGCACAGGCCCGCACCTTCACACGCAGGTGCAGCAGGACTGCGGGATCTGGTGGTGTCAGTCGATCCCGTTCAAGTTCGTGGAGGACTCCACCGTCTCCGCTGGAACGGCGTTGACGTCGCAGAACTGCCCGTGATCAGGTCAGCGACTCCGACCTCGTCCTCCGATCCGAATCCACAACAGCCCCTCCGCCTCCACTGGCATGAGAGGGCACGAACGCGACGCGGGGCGGCTCGAAGCGGCCACTTGGTTGCGCGTTGTACAGTCCTGTCCGCGCAGCGAGCTGCATTGGAACGCAATTTCTCCCTGCCTCACGTCCACTTCAGTTATCATCGCAGGCGATGCGCATCTCACTCGCTTGGACTTGGGCGCCGGTTGCTGCCGTTATCTTTGCGGCGTGCGGCTCGACGGGAGATGAGTTGATGACAGGCACCGGAGGCAGCGCCGGCCAGACCCCCGATGCGTCGGCGGGCGGCACCGGAGGCAGCGCCGGCCAGACCCCCGATGCGTCGGCGGGCGGCGCCGGGACCTCGAACGGCGGGGCGTCCAATGGAGGTTCGGGGCTTGGCGGCGCCGGGGGGGATCTCACGGATGGTGGAGGCGGGCAGGGAGCTGACGCGGGCGACGGCAGCGCGATCGGCGAGCTGGGTGCGCCCTGCGACAAGAACGGCGCTCTGGCGTGCGCGGGCCATGCCCAGAAGCTGCAGCTCGTCTGCAGCGGTGGCGTGTGGACCACCATGGGAGCGTGCATCAACGAGCTGCTGTGCGACACGACGCCCGGCCCCAGCGCCGGGTCGTGTCAGCAGCCCGCTGCGGAGTGCGCGGGCACGGTCCCTGGCGCGGCGTTCTGCCAGGGGGGCGACCGGAAGGTTTGCGGGCCTGATCTGACCACCGTCCTCAGTGACCCATGTCCTGACCAGACCGTGTGCACGAACGGCGAGTGTCTCGCCTGCGTCCCGTTGAAGGCGGAGGCCGGACTCCCCCCGCTGGACCTGTACGTGCTTCTCGACAGATCCGGGAGCATGACCGGTGCCGGGTGGGAAGCCGCCAGCGGGGCGATCAAGGCCTTCGTCCAGGAACCGGCGTCCACTGGTCTCTCCGTCGCGCTCAGCTACTTCCCGCACAAAGGTGGACAGACTTCGGATTTACAGTGCTCGGGCGCACTGTACGTCACGCCTGTCGTCCTGTGGCAACTGCTGCCTCAAGGCGCGAGCGGCATTGCATCGAGCATTGACGCAACGCTTCCTGAAGGCACGACGCCAACGCAAGACGTTGCCAATGGTGGATTGCTCGGGGCGAAGCAACGCAAGATCAGCTTCCCTGAACACGAAGTCAACGCGGTCTTCATCAGTGACGGCGAGCCATGCTGTGGAGACTGCCCGGTCGAGGACGCCGCAGGGATCGGGAAGATCGCAGGGGCCTACCTGGCAGGCACTCCGAGCATCCGGAGTCACGCGATCTCGGTGCATGCCAGCGCGCAGGAAGTCATGAGCGAGATCGCCAACAAGGGCGGCGGACTGCATTTCCCCGTCGCCGCGAGCCAGCCCGCGATCCTGCAAGCGCTGCAGCAGATCCGCGCGACCGCGGCGCAGTGCACGTTCTCCGTCCCCGGCGGCTCCCTCGATCCGAACAAGGTCTCCGTGGCTTTGCAGCAGTCCGGAGGCACGCCCACAGCTCTGACTCGCGTCAATGATGAGACCCAGTGTGCCGGCAATGACTGGTACTTCGTTTCCGGGAGCGTCGTGTTGTGCAGCCTGCCTTGCAGCGTGATGCGCGGCGACCCCGGCGCGAAGGTTCAGATTTCCGTGGATACCTGTCCGTGACGCGAGCAAAGGACGATCAGACATGACAACCCGTTCATCGCTTGGGGCTCTTGCTGTCACGTTGGCTGTTGTCATCACGGCCTGCGGAGGCAGCGAAGACACGGACTCACCTCCTGCAGAGGTCGGTGGCAACGGTGGCTCGACCAGGGAGCCCGGCACCGAAGGCGGTCCGTGCTACGGCAACGGCACGTGCAACGACGGACTGACCTGCCTCTCGAACCTCTGCGTGAGCGCAGGCAAGGGAGGGGCGAGCGGCAGCGCAGGGCATGGCGGCACCTCCGCATCGGGCGGAACCTCGGGAAGCTCCGGCATGGGCGGCGCAGGTGATGGCGGGGCTGCGGGGGACCCGGACGCGGGAGTCAGCGGCGCCTCCGGAACCGGCGGAGCCGCGGGAAGCTCCGGTGACGGCGGGCCCGGCACGGGTGGGGCGAGCGAGGGGGGCGTGGCCGGCACGGGCGTTGGCGGGAACGTGGGAGACACGGGTCCATGCCCGACCCCGGGCGACACCTGCCCGGGCACCGAACTCACGCTCACCGGCTCCGGCACCAGTCCGCGCGTCGGCACCGTGGACTCCTCGACCGCGGGATTGTGCTCCGAATCAGTCGGCAGCTGCAATGCCGGCACCATCGCGCCCGACGCTGTCTACTTCGTGGTGCCGGACATCGACGGCGTGATGACAGTGACTGCGACGGCGGCGTTCGAAACGGTGCTCTACGTGCGCGGCACTTGCGACGACCCCAACACCGAGTTCGGCTGCAACAACAAGCCGGTTCCGGCGCCGGACGAGGTCTCCTTGTTGGTCTACAAGGGCAAGTCCTACTACCTGTTCGTCGACGGTTCGAACGGCAGCGAGGGGGCATTCACGCTCAGCGTGTCGATCGAGCCGACCGTGTGCGGCGACGGCAAGATCTCTGCGGGCGAGACGTGCGACGACAGCAACACGAATCCTGATGATGGCTGCAGTCCGACTTGCCAAGTCGAGCCGCCTCCGCCCAACGACACGTGCCCCGGGACCTCGATCATGCTGACCGGGACGGGCGATGCTCCGCGCGTGGGCTCTGTGAATGGCGGCAACTCGAGCGCTGGCGACGACTACAAGGGAAAGTGCGCCTACAACGCTGGCAAGGACACCGTCTACAACTTCACTCCCGATATCAGCGGCCACGCCGTGATCGACATGGGCGGGGCTACCGCAACCAACTTCGATGCGATTCTGTACGCGCGCACCACGTGCGCCTCGGACACGACGGAGTTGGATTGCGACGACACGGATGCGGTCGGTGGGGACAACCTCGCGTTCGATGCGGTCGCGGGCACGACGTACTACGTGATCGTGGACGGCGACGGCAACGGCGCGACCGGAACGTTCCAGCTCAACGTCAAGGTGAGCCCGCCGGCGTGCGGCAATGGGTACAAGGAAGGCACGGAGGCGTGCGACGATGGCAACAAGACGCCCGGGGACGGTTGCTCTCCAGACTGCAAGGTGGAGGATCCACCGCCGAACGACCAGTGCTCGGGAGCGATCGCGGTGCCGCTGACGGGCACCGGCACGGCGCCTCGCGTGGGATCGGTACAGGGCGGCAACCCGAGTGCGATCGACGACTACGACGGTAGCTGCGGCTCGGGCACCGGCAAGGACGTGGTGTACACGTTCACGCCCGACGTGACAGGATTGGCGGAGCTCGACCTGGGCGGCGCGACCCTGACGCCCTTCGACGCGGTGCTGTATGCGCGCACCGACTGCGCGAACACCTCGAGCCAGCTCGCCTGCAACGACGCGACCGGCAAGGGCGCGGAGAAGATCTCCTTCGCGGTGCTGGCGGGTACGACCTACTACGTGTTCGTCGACGGCTACAACACCAACGTTGGAACCTTCACGCTGAACATCAAAGTGACGCCTCCTTCGTGCGGCAACTCCAAGGTGGAGCCGCCCGAGGAGTGTGACGACGGCAGCGCGACCGCCAACTGCACGGCTGATTGCAAGTTCGTCCCCGTGGGCCCGGGCGACACGTGCCCCGGCGTGGACCTCGTGCTCGCCCCTGGCTCTCCCTACTGGACTGCGACGATGTCCGGGAGCACCGCGAGCTTCAAGTCCAACTACTCACCGACCTGCGGCGGTTCCTCCAAGGTGGCAAAGGACGTCGTGTACCGGCTGCCCGCCGGGACCGGTGGCAAGGCGAAGGTCGAGCTGGTCACCAACGGCACGGACTTCGACAGCGTGCTGTACGTGCGATCGGGCGACTGCGTGAGCGGCGCACAGGTCGGGTGCAAGGACACCACCGGCGACGGCGGCGAGATTGTCGAGTTCGACATGCTCGGGAACACCGACTACTTCATCTTCGTCGATGGCTACTCGAGCTACTCGGGCGCCTACGAGCTGAAGGTCTCGCTCGACCCGCCGCTGTGCGGCGACGGAGCGATCGACGGCGCCGAGCAGTGCGATGACGGGAACACGGCCAACAACGACGGATGCAGCGATGCGTGCGCTTGGGAGAGCGGCTGCGGGCCGATCCCGGAGAGCGGGGCCACGTCGGCCACGAACCCGCAGGTGATCCCCGCCCAGTGCAAGTCGTTCATGGTCGCGGCTGGGCTTCCCCAGGGCGACGCCGACTACTTCCAGATCGAGGCGGGGGCGGGCGCGACGATCACCGCGTCGACGTTCATCGGCTCGGCGGGCACGTGCGTGTCGGGCAAGGACACCGTGCTGTCCATCTGGAAGGGACCGATGCCGGCGGGGACCAACGAGTCGGGCGGGTGCACGAGCCCCGGCTTCATCAAGTGCGAGGACAACGATCCCGACAACTCGCCGTGCTCGAAGATCGATCAGTACACGCTCAAGACCAACGAAGGCGGGACCCTCATCCTCAAGGTCCACAACGCGCTTTCGAACTCGTCGAGCATCGACCTGTACGGCCTCATCGTCACCGTCCAGTAGTCCCCACTTCTCCCCTGCATCCCGCACATCCTTCCGACTCTGCCGTCACGCGGTGCGTGGCGGCGGAGCTCGCATGCGCTCGCCGCACAGTGCAGCCATGGGCGGACTGCAGCGCACCCCGTGCGGACGCGTGTCGCGCGCAGATTGTGCGTCGTGGTCGAAGGATGCGGAGCGAGCTCGGGGAGGAGGATTGCGTCGAGGCACGCGCAGGAGCGGGCGCCTCAGATCACTTGCAGAAACCGTCGATGCACACCTTGCCGCCGGAGCAGGAGGTGCCGGCGGTGGGATCACACTCGGAGCCGAGGTTCGCGTTGGAGCCGCAGATCGGGTGCTGTCCCGAGGAGGTCGTCACCGTCTTGCAGACATTGAGCTCGGGCGGGTTGTTGTCGCACGCGAGCTGGTTGGGCGACGCGCACGAGATGTAGCAGTGATGGTGGAGGCAGATCGAGGTCACGGCGCAGACGTCCTGCACGCCGTCGACGGTGCAGTCGAACTGCGGCTTCTGGTCGGGGACGCAGCCGTTGGCGACGCACACCTGGCCTTCGGGGCAGGTGCCGCCGGGGAGGCAGCGGGCCACGCAGGCCCCATCGACGCAGACCAGGGCGAGGCTGTTGCAGTCCTCGGTGATGGAGCAGCCGTTGCCAGCGGGAACGCAGATGCCGAGGGCCGGATCGCACGCATAGCCGTAGGTGCAGGAGGCTCCTGCGTCGGAAGTGCATGCCTCGACGCACTTGCCGTCGACGCACTTGCTCTGGTCGAGGTTTCCGCCCGGGCACTGGGTCTTGTCCGAGCAGAGCTGATCGGCGCCGGTGCAGACGCCGTTGACGCACTTGTAGGCGGCGCCGAGGGAGGAGCAGTCGGTGTCACCGATGCAGGCGGCGGGGTTGGACGGGACGCACGCTGCGTTGGAGCAGACGTAGCCTTCGATGCATCCGAGGGTGGTGCAGGATCCGACCTGGCAGGTGCCGGAAGGCGTGCAGCTCTGACCCGCGGGGCAGTCGTCGGGGTTCCCGCAGTAGATCGTCTTGCCGGCATCGGGAGCGCCTGCTGCGCCCGCCTCACCTGCGGAGCCGGCCTGACCGGCAGAGCCTGCTGGGCCACCGTCTTCGCTGCCCGCCGAGCCTGCGACGCCGCCATCGATCGAGCCTGCGCTGCCGCCGGCCCCTGATCCGCCGCTGCCTGCGCCGCCGTCGGGCTTCTTGTTCTTCACGCACACGTACGCGTCATCGACGACTGCGCACTGGTAGCCGGACACGCACTGCCAGAAGAAGCAGTCACCGGGGTGGCAGTAGCCGTCGCTTCCGCACACGGAGTTGGGGCCGCACTGATCCGGGTAGGCGCACGGCACGCCGGTTTGCGGGGAGCCGGCCGACCCGCCGGAGTTCGGGGAGGGCGGGTGCACGCAGACGTTGTCCGAGTTGCAGATGGAGTCCGATGGGCAATCGTAGTCGTCGTCGTAGCAGTACTCTTCTTCGGGGTAGATGGGGCAGCCGCTCAGCACCAACCCCGACAGACCGATAAGCCCTAGAGCCGCGTAGGATTTCATGCTCGTGTGCTCCGTGCCGACAGTGCCTGGGTTCTAAGGTTAGCAACCCCCGTGCCCTCGACAACAGTGCGGAATCGACGGTAGCCACTCTGCGTGGCCGGGCGGGGCGTGAAGGTGGGTTCACGGGGGACTGTGGCCGGAAAGCTGTGGGAGGGGCACCGCCCACCGTGCTACGGTGATTCCGCCCCAGTCTCCAGTGACTGGTTTCTCTGCCATGGAAGTCCAGTGCGAACGTTGCCAGACCGAGTACGACTTCGACGATGCGCTCGTCTCGGAGCGCGGTACCACGGTCAAGTGCACCCATTGCGGTCATCAGTTCAGGATTTTTCGCCCGAAGGCCGCGTCGGCAGCCCCTGAACGTTGGGAAGTCCGGACTCGATCGGGACAGGAGTTCAACTTCAACTCCCTGCGCGAGCTGCAACGGGCGATCACCCGAGGGCTGGTCGAGCGGGACGACACGCTGATCCGGGCTGGGCTCGCGCCGAAGGTGCTCTCCGCCATCGCGGAATTGGAGCCGTTTTTCCCGAGCACGGTGAATCGTTCGGCCCCGCCGGTCCCGTCGCGAGCGGGGGGAGAAGGGTCAGGGGCGACGCTGGCCGCGATGCCGCCGCCGGTGGCGCCTCCGGTGCTCCCGGTGCCGACGCCGCCGCCCGCGTCCGCCGCCCACATCCGGACGTTGCCGGGGGGGACTTCGGCTCCGGTGAAGGCTCCCGAGTCGTTGCCGCAGGACGTGTTGGCGATGGATCGGGAGTCGGAGCCGACACGTCGGGTGAAGGGGCTGGCAGCGCTGGCGGAGGAGCCGCCGTTCGATCCGGCGACGGTGCGACGCCGTCCCGGCTCCAGCGGGGAGGGGTCGCGAGCGTTGCCCCCGGTGGAGCCGAAGCCACCGGTCAAGCCCGCCTCTGCACAAGTCGAGGCGCAGCAGGAAGTCGTCATCCGCGAGAAGCCGGACATCAACTACACGCCGACGCCGAGCGACATCCGGGCTGCGTATGTGCCGGGCGAGGAAGGAAGGCCGGAGCCGCGTTTCGTGCCGGAGCCGAAGCGGGGATCGGCCGCGGTGCGGTGGGTTGTCGCGTTGGTGGTTGTGGGTGCGGCGGTGGTGGCCGGTGTCACGCTGGGCAAGCGGTACCTCGGGGCGCAGCCGACCGGGGCCACGGCGGCGACGGTGCAGGATCCTCGCGTGGCGGAGCTGCTCCGCGATGGCGAGAAGAAGCTGCTGGACGGGGACCTGGAAGGGGCGAAGGAAAGCTTCGACAAGGCGAGCGCCTTGGCGGAGTCCGACGTCCGGGTGCAGGTGCAGCGCGCGCGATGGGCGAACGTGAAAGCGGATCTCTCCTGGCTCAAGCTCCGTCTGTTGCCGACCGATCAGGCGGATGCCCTGACGATCGCGCGTCGTGAGCTCGAGGACAGCTCGCGGAGAGCGTCGGATCTCGCGACCAAGGCGTACGGTACGGCGTCGCAGGACGCCGCGGCGGTGCGCGTGCGCATCGATGCCTACCGTCTGGCCGGCGATCTTGCCGCGGCGCGCAAGCTGGTCCCGCAGCTTCCGGCGGGGGCTGCCGATCCCGAGGTCGCCTACGTGCTCGCGGCCCTCGAGCTCGCCGAGCAGACGCCGTCGTGGCCGACGGTCATCGAGCGTCTGCGCGTAGCGGCCGCGGGAGAGCAGAACCTGGGCAGGGCGCGAGGGGCGCTCGTGTACGCCCTCGCCGCGTCCGGGCAACCGGCGTTGGCCCAGGCGGAGCTCGATGCCCTCTCGAAAGCGCCTCGTCCCTATCCTCTGCTGTTGGAGGCGCGGGCGTTCGTTGCGCGCGCTCCTGCGGTAGCCGACGCGGGGGTGGTCGGAGACGGCGGAGTGGATCCGAGCTCGCTTCCTCTCGTGGCGGGGGGAGGGACAGGGGGCGAGCCCGGGGAGAACATCGCGGGGACGTACCAGGATCTTCTGGCGCGGGCCCACGCTGCGCATTCGTCCGGGGATCTGGCGAGGGCCGAGCAGTTGTACCGTGCGGTGCTGGCGAGGAACCCGCAGGACACGGAAGCGCTCTCGGGGTTGGGGGACATCGCGCGATCGCGCGGGGACAAGACGGCGTCACTGAAGTACTACGAAGACGTTCAGAAGCAGAACCCGGGGTATCTTCCCGCCCTGGTGGGGATGGCCGACGCGAAGTGGGACGCTGGCGACAAGGCTGGCGCGGTGGCGCTTTACAGGCAGATCCTCGACAAGACCGGGGGCCAGGGGCCTTACGCCGACAAGGCTCGTCAGCGAATCGCTTCGGCTTCCCAGGGGCCCGCCACTCCGACCGCTTCTGCGGCTCCGCCTCCTGCGACCGCGTCGTCACCTCCGCCCGCTGCCACTCCGACGGCGACGGGGACTCCGGCTCCCACGTCCACGGCGCCGCCGCCCGCCGGGGTGGACACATCGGATCTCCCCGGGTGGAAGCCCTGATGCACGACTTGCGGCGCGTGGTTGCGCGGCGCTGGGCTCGGTGTCTCGGTGCCACCTCGCTGCTGATCGTGGCCGCGGCGACAGGATGTCGGGGCCGCTCACCGTCCTCCTCCTCCTCCTCGCCCGCGACGTCAGCGTCATCGTCGGCTACCGTCGCGGTCAACGAGCCCGATCCGTGGCGTCCCCATGTCGCAGCCATCGACCTGAGTCGGGGCGCGCCGGAGATCGTGCAGCGGAGCCTGTTGGCTCCGGCGAGGGATCGATCGTTTGCGGACCTGATCCAGCGGTTGCACGAGCTGGGAGGGGCGAACGACACTCGGACGCGCGGGGTGCTGG
>JAKLDZ010000192.1 GCA_022703255.1 Myxococcota bacterium
GCGTATCTCGACGACGCGGGGCAGCCGCGCCCGGGCCCCGAGATCGCGCTCCTGCCTGCGGGCACCGGCGGAGACCTGCGTCGCACGCTGCGCCTCCCCCGCGACCCGCGCCAGATGGTGGACCGCATGTGCGACGGCACCTCGGAGTCGATCGATCTCGGCATCGCGGAGCTCGTCGGGTGGAACGGCGAGCCGCTGACCCGGGCCTTCGTCAACGTCACCAGCTTCGGCGTGGGCGGCGCCACCGACAGGCTCGTCAACCAATCGCCCAAGTGGCTGGGCGGCAAGGCAGCGTTCTTCCTGGGCACCGCGCGCGCCCTGCTCTCCTACCGCAATGCACCCGTGCGAGTGCTCGTCGACGGCTCGCCGTTCCTCGATGGTCCGGTGTTCAACGTCGCCGTTGCCAATGGCCGGTTCTTCGGCGGAGGCATGCTGATCGCTCCCGACGCGGAGCCTTCCGACGGTGTGCTCGAGGTCGTAGCGCTGGGCGACCTGAGCCGGCCCGAGGTCATCGGCCTGGCCGGCAGGATCTATCGCGGGACGCACACGAGTCATCCGAAGGTGACGGTGACGCGAGGCAAGGCGATCGAAGCGGAGCCCGCGCGCGCGGGCGGAGAGGTCTGGCTCGACATGGACGGCGAGACGCCGGGGAAGCTTCCGGTGCGCATCCGGGTGGCTCCGCGGGCGCTGAGGATCCGAACGTGATCATTCGTCACACGACACGATGGGTCGCACTGTCCGTTGCGACGGCTCTGTCCGGGTGCACTTGCGGAGGCCCGCGCGGTCAGCCCGCCCCCGCGGCAAGCAACGCTCCCGGCACGGCTCCGCTGCCCGATGCCCCGGCGCCCGCCTCGTCGGTGGGCGGCAAGTGGAACCGCGACAGCTTCGCCTTCCGCAGCGCGCTGGCGGAGGTGCACGACACCTGGATGAGCGTGACGCTGCTGGACCGCGAGGCCCGTTGCGGCGAGCAGCGCATGAGAGACACCGACCGGGCGATCCAGCTCGTGGTCCCCACGGGACCGGACAACGATCTCTACTCCGGACGATGGCTCGCGTTGCCCGCACGGCTGCATGGCGCGGGTGTGAGCGATGCCCCGGCCTACGGCTCGTTCTGCCGGTTCGACCGCGTGGAGCGCACCAAGGGAGGGGTGATCCGGGGGAGGCTCGAGATGTCGTATCGCACGGGGCTGGAGGCGAGCTCGCCGGAATACGATGCGCGAGGGAGCTTCGAGGCGACGGTGTGCACGGCGACGACGACGAAGGCGTCGATGCCGCAGCTCGACCGTTCCGCATCGGTTGCCGGGACCGTGGGCGGCCAACCGCGCGCGTTTCCGACCTTCCTGGCGTTCGTGCACAAGCTCCCCGGGGGAGGCTCGTTCTTCCGTCTCAAGGGGTACGCGCGCAAGGAGGTGGGCTGCTACAGCGAGGGGCCGAACACGCCGTATCTGTACGGGCCGGAGATCGGTGCGGGTCCCGAGGGCAAGCACTTCGAGGGCGTGGCGATGCCGGCGCGATGGATCCTGCAGGTGACGAACGAGAAGTTCGGCGAGCGCTCGGTGCACGCGGGCGACGGAGCCGGCTGGATTCGCGTGGAGTCCGTGGAGCTCGGCAAGGGCGGGGTCGTGCGGGGAGAGATGATGGCCGCGACGGTGGGCGAAGACGATCCGACCTGGAGCTTCGAGGTCGGTGGCAAGTTCGAGGCCGCGGTGTGCGATGCGCCGTACGGAATGATCGCCCCGCCGTGAGCCTCCCCGCGGTCCGCGTCACTCCCGGACGATCACCACCGTCCCCTCTTCGCCTTTCGCATACACGCCGTGCCACCCCTGCGCCAGATTCGGCTCGGTCCAGAAGAACACGCGGTGCGCGTCGATCGGAGAGAGATTCACGCACCCGTGCGATCGCGGCGTGCCGAACACGTCGTGCCAGTAGGCCCCGTGCAGCGCGTAGTTGCCCTTGAAGTACTGCACCCACGGGACATCCTGCAGCTGGAAGGTCCCCTCGCCTCGCCGCCGCGTCTTGCCGTACTCCGCATCGCGGACCTTGCCCCCGCCCATCCCCTCGTTCGAGTCCATCGTCGTGGTGACATGCTTGCTCTGGACCCGGAACGTGCCGCGTACCGTGGACTTCGTCGTCTTCGGATCCCCCAGACGATCCTGCCCGGTGGACACCACCGTCGCGTAGACCGGCGTGCTCCCCTCCCACAACACGAGCGTCTGCTCGGTGATGGAGATGTCGATCCACTTCTCGCCCTTCTTCGCCTGCGGAGGCATCGGCTCCGGCGGAAGCACCGCGTTCACCTGCGCCGCCCGGACCCACTTGCCGTCTTCGGTCTCGAGGTACAACCGCCGATCGACGGTCTTCTTGTTTCCCGTCAGCGGCACGATCGCGCGCACGGACAACTGCTTCTTGTACGCACGAACCTTCTCCCCGTCGATCTTGTACTGCTTCGCCCCGTCGTCGTGCACGAACGCGAAGGGAACCTTCACCGTGTCCCCGATCGCAACACCGTGGAACGCGGAGCCTCCGTCGGGTTTCACCTTGCTCGTGGGGGCCAGGCGCATGTCCCAGGTGATCGCGAAGCGGCGGTTGTACGAGTCCTCGCCCGTCGGAAACGATCCCACGAACGACAGGCCCGTGTGCCGTCGCGCACGATCCGCGAACACGGCGTAGTCGGGCACCTTGAACTCGGCGAGGTTCGGGATCTTCCTACCCCCCTCCAACCACCACGGGATCGGATCGTCGTCGGAGCTTCCTCCGAACAGCTCCCCCTGCCCCATCTGCATCGCGTTCTTCGTCGGCTTCACCTCGTCGTGCGGCACCCCCATCGGGTCCACGTTGACGTCGTTGGCGAACAGCACCGTCGGGGTGTTCGCCTTCAACCCGTCCTTCGCCCACCACTCGAGATGCTCGGCCAGCTTGAACTCGGAGGCGTCCTGCTCCTGCTTGTTGGGGACCTTGAGGTACAGCGGGAGCACGGCGCGGACGAAGCCGTAGGCGTAAGGCATGGGGCGTGTGAGATCCACGACCTTGGGGACGGCCTTGATGACGGGATCCTCGGGATCGAGCGTGGAGTCCTTGTCGAGGCACGCGAAGCCTCGCGGCTTCACGCCGTACCAGCCGCCCGGACAGTCGGCCTTGCCGGAAGGCTCGTCGGAGCGCTCGACCACGGCGCCGAGACGCAGGTAGCCGATCTTCTTGCCGCGCGGGCCGGGCTCGTCGTTGATGACGCTGAACAGCCCCTTGACCGCGAACCGGGGCCCGCTCTTGGGCGCAGCGCGGGTGTCGACCCCCGCCGGTACGGACGACGACGCTCCCGGGGGATTCCCAGCCGCGGCGGCATCGTCAGCCGTGGCGTCCGTGGACTTCTTGCGGCAGCCCGACAGCGCGACAGCGACCGTTGCCACCAGGATCAGTTGCTTCCGGTGCAGCAGACGCATCCTGGACCGTATGCCAGAGGAGCGACGAAGATGCCACCCGCTTCCCTCACCCCGCGCCGGAGGTCCCGGCCGAAGCCGCCGCGTGTCCCTCTTGCCCGATCGCCCCGTCGGGCAACGGTGGAAGCTGCGTCTCGTCGTAGTCGTCACTCACCCAGAAGATCTCCGGCGTGGGTCGATACTCGCTCGAGTACCCCCGCTCGACGACCCGTCCATCCGGATAGCGCGTGCGCACCAGCGAGTAGACCGAGTAGCCCTTGATGCCCTTCTGGTGGCGGTAGGCTTTGCCCGGAGCCAGGAACGACTTGCGCGCGATCCGACGAGCGAACGGCTCCGAACGAGCGACCCCTGACAGGTACTCGACCTTCGCGATCGGCTCGCCGCCGAGTATCTCCGCGCGGACCATGTCGGGACGCGGCAAGTACACGTGAACCAGGACCGGATAGGGCAGGGCGTTCCGGAAGCGCAGGTCCTTCGCAGGATACGACACGGTCGCGTCGAGACCGAACCGCGTGTAGCTCGACGGGCGGCCGTGCGCCCATCGCTCCTGGACGTCGAGGGCCCCGAAGAGCGCCGCAGCGTACAGCGTCGAAGCAACCTGGCACACGCCACCGCCCACGCCGTTCTGCAGCTCGTCGCCCACGATCTCCGGTGCGTCCGTGAACCCACGCGCACGCGTGCGCGGACCGACCATCCCGTTGTACGAAAGCTCCTGCCCCGGCATCAACACCGTGCCGTCCAGGAATCCCGCCGCTCGCGCGATGTTCACCGCCCGCCCCGCCCCCGTCCCCCAGAGCTGGAACCGCGTCTCGAACGACGACACCACCTTCTCGATGTCCACCGTCGAGAGCATCTCCGAGGTCACCCGCGGGCCAACTGGACGCGTCGCCACCACGAACACGTCGCGACCTTCCTCGACTCCACGCATGACGTTGACGAGCGTTTCGGCAGGGTCGAGCTCCTCCCCCACCACCTCCGGGACGCGAACGTGTGCGTCGAGATCGAGCCGCGCATCCTTCGGGTCACGACGCACCGCCGGCGCGATCGACGCCAGCGCCAGCTCGGCCTTGCGCTCGTCGATCGTCCACCGCAGCGGCACGTCGATCTCGCCGCGTCGCGCGCGACGCAGCTCGCCGAGTCGCGTCCGCCACGGACCGGAGCGCGAAGGGCGGAGCGCGTCGCCCATGGTGGCGCCGACGTCGAGCTCGATGCCGAGATCGCCGAGCTTCATCTCGAGGGAGGTGAACCCGTGCATGAGCGTGATGGGACGCTGCGCCAGGTCGAGACGTCGATGTTCGAGCCACGCGCCCAGGGGCTGATCGGGAGGAGCGACCCGGGCTCCGACGAAGACCCCGGGAGCGGGGCGTCCGTGCGAGGGCAGCGCGCGAGCCCCGGCCCAGAAAGCCGCAGCCCCCGCAGGGAGGGAAGCGCCCAGCAGTGCCCAGAGGGTCGCCCGGCGCAAGAGACCAGTCGCACTCATCGAAGGGATCGTAGCCTCCCCGGTGCCGGGAACGCCAGAATCCGGAGGTTCAGGCGCCGCCCCGGGCGCGCCTGTACTCCTGGGCGAGTCCCACGTAGCGCTGCGCCCCCCGCAGCCCCGCCTCGAGCTCCCCCGGCTCGAGCTCGCGCCGCACTCGCGCCGGGCGCCCCATCACCAGCGACCGCGGAGGCACGACCATCCGGGCGGTGAGCAACGACCCCGCAGCGATCAGCGAGTCCTCGCCCACCACGACGTTGTCGAGCAGGATGCTCCCCATCCCGACCAGGACCCGATCGCCGATCTGGCAGCCGTGCAGCACGCAGCCATGCCCGACCGTGACGTCACACCCCAGGTCCGCGCGCGACAGATCCTTGGAGGTGTGCACCATGCACAGATCCTGGATGTTCGTTCGTGCTCCGACACGAATGGGGCCGACATCGCCGCGAAGCACCGCGCCGAACCACACGCTCGCCCCCGACTCGATCACAACGTCGCCAACGACGACCGCGTTGTCGGCGAGGTAGACATCCGGGGCAACCACCGGAGACACGTTCTCGAAGGGAAGGACGATCGGCATGGGACCGTTGTAGACCGATCGCCGACGCAGGAGGAAGAGCCGCGGGAGCCCTCATCCGTCGGATCCGGTCACCACGGGCAGGCGGACCGGACCACCGCCAGCACGCGTCGCCGCGGGCGCACCGAGGAGCGCCGCTTCCAGCGAGTGCTTCCATGCGCGCGTGATGCGAACGGGAACGATCCCGGCCCGCAGCCCGAGCTCCTTGGAGTCCTCCAGATGCACGATCTCGTTGCGGATCGTGTGACCGCACAGCCGGCCGTCTCCGCGCGGCCCCTGCTCCTGGACGAGCACGAGCTGGTTGGTTCCGACGAGCGACGTCAGGTGCTCGGCCTGGAGGGCTTCGGACAGCTCGAACACGCGCGCGAGCCGCTCGCTCTTGACCTCCTCGGGGACGTCGTCGCCGAACCGCAACGCAGGGGTTCCGGGGCGCGGGGAGTACTTGAAGGCATAGACGCCGAAGAACCTGGCTTCGCGCATGATGGAGAGCGTCTGCTCGAAGTCCTCGTCGGTCTCCCCCGGGAATCCCACGATGATGTCGGTGGAGATCGTCAGGTCGCTCCGCGCGCTGCGCAGCCCGCGTGCGATTTCGAGGAACTCCGCGCTGTCGTAGCGGCGAATCATCCGCTTGAGCACGCGATCGCTGCCGCTCTGCACGGGCATGTGGACGTGATGGCAGAGCACCTCCAGATCGCGGTGGGCGTCGGCGACGGCGGGTCCGTACCAGCGCGGGTGCGGGCTGGTGTAGCGCAAGCGTCGGAGCTCCGGAACCTGCTCCGCGATCCCACGCAGCAGCATCGCAAAGCCGGTGCCGTCGTTCGGCTCCGACGGCAATACGCCGCTCGGGTCGCGGTACCCGTTGACCGTCTGCCCGAGGAGCACGACCTCGAAGGCGCCGAGCTGCACGAGCGCGCGCACCTCCGCGATGATCTCGGCGGAGGGGCGGTGGCGCTCCGGCCCGCGCGTGCTCGGCACGATGCAGAACGAGCAGCGCTCGTCGCAGCCTTTGCTGATGGAAACGAACGCGCTCGGCGCGGCCTGCTCCGAGGTCAACGCGAGGAACGCCGGGCGATCCAGATCGAAGGTCGTGCGGACCTCCGCAGGGGCGCCGCCGTCGGCAGCGAGCGCCAGGGCCGGAAGCTCGCCGAGGTGATCGGGACCGAGCACCACGTCGATGAAGGGCATGCGGCGCAGTGCCGCGGCTCCGCGCTGCTGGGCCACACATCCCGCGAGGACCAGGACCGGGCGCCCGGCTCGCTGCTTCTTCAGGCGGCGGAGCTTGCCGAGCTCGGAGTCGAGCTTCTGCTCGGCCTTCTCGCGCACGGAGCAGGTGTTGACGACGACGACGTCCGCCTCGCGGGCGGAGCCGACCGGCTGGAGCCCGGCGGCGAGGAGCAGCCCGTGCATTCGCTCGGAGTCGTGCACGTTCATCTGGCAGCCGAAGGTCTCGATGAAGAAGGTGTGCATGGGCTGGCCCGGCTGTGTAGCACACGCGGACGCCCACGCCGCAACCGGGTCGTGGTTCAATGGGGAGGTGAAGCGCTCTTCCCGACACCTCCAAGCAGCCGCGCTGACGGCCTTCGCGAGCGCAGCCGCGTGCTCGCACCCCTCCCCTGCCCCGGCGCCCTCCCCCGCCGCGCCGCCGGCAAGCGCCGCACCGACCTCACCGTCGGACACCATCCTGTTCCGCAAGCCCTCTCGATTCGGCGAGGTCTTCGTCGTCCAGAACGGCCCGCAGCGCTGCCTCACCCTCGATACTCCCAAGGACATCCAGAGCTGCATCGTCCCCGCGGAGCCCGGCAAGGTCGTCCACGAATACGTCCGCTACCTCACAGCCGGCATCCTGGTCGCCCCCGATGCCCCCCGCACCCTGATGATCGGCCTCGGAGGCGGCAGCGTCGTCGGCATCATGAGGTCCGCCGCTCCCGGCATCCGCTTCGACATCGTCGAGATCAACGACGCCGTCGTCGAGGCTGCGCGCCGCTGGTTCGGCATCACCGAGTGCGAGTCGCTGCACGTGCACGTGGGCGACGGTCGGGCCTTCGTCGAGGGCGCCCACGGCGCCTGGGACATGATCGTGCTGGACGCGTTCTCCTCCGAAGGGATTCCTCCGCACCTGGGGACCGAGGAGTTCCTGCGTGCGATTCGTGGGCGCACGTCGCCCGACGGAGCGGTGGTCGCGAACCTGTGGAACACGGATCCGGTGCTGTACAAGAACATGCTGCGAACGTACCGGGAGGTATTTCCCGCGACGTACGTGTTCGAGGGACGGGAGTCGGGGAACGTGATCGTGATCTCGCTGCAGGGAGAGCTGGATGGGGGGTGCACGACGATCCGGGCCCGTGCGAGGGACGCCCGGTGGAGCGCTCGGCTGAGCTTCGACCTGGGCGCGGTGGCGGCGGTGTGCACGCCGATCGCCGCGGTGGATCTCGCGGGGAGCCGGGTGCTGCGGGACGCGGAATGGAAGGGGATGGGGGACGGCGGGGTCCGGTGAGGCGGAGGGGCAGACTATCCGTCTACGGATAGAGCTCGCGGCACTGCGCGCCGCCCGGTCCGCAGTAGGGGTCGGTCTCGTTGACCGCTCCGGCACAAGTGCATCCGGTGTAGGTCGGCTCCTCGCAGCCGGTCACCCACCCCGGGAACTCGTTGACCTTGGTCACGCGCCAGACACCATTGTTGTCGTAACGCATCGCGGCGGGCTTCCAGGTGTCGAAGTACTCCAGCGGAGCGGAGAACACCGCATCCTGATTGGTTCCGTCGATCTTCGCCAACTGTCCGTCCACGTATACCTTCACGGTCGCCGTCACCAGGTCCGCCGTGTACGTGTCCTTGTCGTAGCAGAGCGCCGTGGGATCACCTTCCACCGTGGTGCGGTGACCGCGGAACTCGCAGTAGTAGTGGACGAAGATGCCGTAGGTGCTGTTCTTCTGCGGCAAGGGACCGTTCGCTTCGCCGAAGCTGATGTTTTCCGGGTTGCAGCCTGCCAGGTCGTCGATGTCGAGCGACGGATCCACCGTGCCCCAGTCGGGGTTCGTGGCGCCCCAGTAGCACGTGTCCGGATCCCCGAACGTCGCAGCGTCGTCGTTGACCATGTGCAGGTCCATGTCCACCGGTCCCGACCAGGTCAGCTCCACGTGGACGCTGGTGTTGGGGCGAACCTGCACGAGGATCTGGGCCTCGGTGCTGCGGCAACCTGTGGCATCGACTGCGTTGACGCCGACCACGTAGTCGCCGACGATCTGGGCGAAGAGCGTCGGGCTCGCTTCGGTCGAGACGTCGTTGGGCAACGCCCCGGGAGCCCCGGACAGGCCGGCCGTGTTGCCGGTCGGAGCCGAGATGAGCCGCCATCGGTAGCTCGTCCCCGTCGCACCGTCGACGTCCGTCGCCGTCGCCTGGAAGGTCAGCGTCTCGAGCGGCAGCACCCGGATCGCCGCCGCCATCCCGGCGGGCAACGGCGTGATCTGCGTGCCCGCAGGCGCCGCAACCGTGGGCAGGACCTCGGGATCGTGACGGTCGAGCGTGCTCGAGCAGTCGAGATCCGAGACCGCATCGTAGGGAGCGCCCGCTGCGACGCACGCGTCGAGCGCCGCCGGGAGCGTCTGCCCCTTGCACTCGCCCCATCCCCCCGCTGCGCACGCCCTGGATCCGGCCGAGCACGTGCCCACGTTCTGGGTTCCCTGCGGTCCCGTGTAGCACGCCTCATTGGTCCCATTGAGACACGTGCAGCCGGGGTTCAACTCGCCCGCGCCCAAGCAGCTAGGATGATCGCAGTCGTTCTGGACCGGTGCGATCTCGCCCGTGCACGGCCCCCAAACGTACTTGCCACCCGTGAGCGTGCAGGCTTGCGTCCCTTCCTTGCACGTCCCCTGGCCAAGCGTCGACGACGGTCCCGTGTAGCAGCTCTGGTTCGATCCGGCCGAGCAGGTGCATCCGGCCGCCGGGTTGTTCGGCGTGCCGTCGCAATTGTGGTCCGCTCCGTCGCACTCCTCCGCCTCCGGCAACACCTCGCCGGAACATGCTTCCCACGCCGCACCGGTAGCCGTGGCCTTGCACACCTGCGTCCCCGCCTTGCAGATGCCCACGTCCTTCGTCGACACATCGCCCGAGTAGCACGAGGTGAACTCGCCGATGATGCAATCACACCCGGCGTTGGGGCCGCCGAGACAGGACGCCTTGTCGCACTTGCCGTCCTCGGGCTTCACCACGCCCGTGCACGCCCCCCACACCCCCTGCGCGCAGGTCTGCGTTCCCGCCTTGCACGTCCCCTTGCCCTCGGTCCCCGTCGGACCGTCGTAGCAGGACTGCGTCTCACCATCCGTGCAGTCGCACCCGCCAGGCTTGTTGTTCGGCGTGCCGTCGCAGTCGTGATCCTTGCCGTCGCACTGCTCTTGCGCAGGTCCGACCGCATTCAGGCACTGCCCCCAAACACCATTGGCGCACTTCTGGATGCCCGCCGCGCACGCGCCGACATCGGTCCCGCACGCCTTCTGCTCACCATTCGCGCACACGCCTCCGTCCGGCACCGTGCTTCCGCCGGTCCCGCCCGAGCCGCCCTTGCTGCCCTTGCCGGCCATCCCGCCGTGCCCCGTCCCTGCGGCCCCCGCCCTGCCCCCCGTCGAGGTGTCGTCCTCGACCGTCCCGGATGACTCGCAGGCGGCGAAGAGCGCAAATGAAGCCACGACCGAGATGCACAGCGAAGCGTAACGGATACTCATCGAACCCTCCTGACATCGCGGGGTCCCCTCCCTGCCGAGGCAGAGACGGTCTCCCGCTCAACCGCAAGACGAAAAGTGATTCTTATGGACGAGGCGCGAAACCTAGCCCGTATGCGTGCGAGGAGTCAACGCTGCCTGGAGTCATCACAAGCGCCGGCCCGATGCGGCGTCAGTCCCCCAGCAAGCCCCGGATCTGCCCCATCAGCCTCTCGGGCTCGAATGGCTTCTGCAGGAAATTCTCGCCGTCGGC
>JAKLDZ010000193.1 GCA_022703255.1 Myxococcota bacterium
GACGCCGACGGACAAGGAGCTGAAGAACCTGACGTCTTCGGATCCGCAGATCCTGGCCGGCAAGGCGGGCAAGGTAGTGCGCTACAAGGCGGGCAGCGTGGAGACGAACCCACCGACGCTGACGGTGGACGGCAAGGTCGTGACACCCAACGAGGGCGAGAACTTCCTGTACGACCCGCCGGGGACCGAGCCCACGTTCGACGACAGCTTCGCCGAGACGAACGTCTACTACCACCTCGATCGGATGAGCACGTGGGTGGGGACGACGCTGGGGGTGGACACGAGCGCGGCGAAGTACTCGCTGATGGCGGTGGTGAACTACGGGCCAGGGCAGAAGGCGTACGACAACGCGGCGTACATGCCCTACTCGATGGCCGACGACGACGGCGTGAAGCACCCGAACGTGATCGTGATCGGGCAGGGGAGCAAGAGCGACTTCGCCCATGATTCGGACGTGTTCCTGCACGAGTACACGCACTACCTGAACCACAACGCGATCGGGTTCAGCCAGTCGGTGTACGGGCTCGACGAGTACGGGCTGATCACGACGCCTGGGACGATCGACGAGGGGAGCGCGGACTACTTCTCGAGCACGGTGAACGACGACGCGGTGGTGGGGGAGGCGTCGCTGAACCTGCTGGGGCCGTACGCGCGCGACCTCGAGGGGGAGTCGGGGACGTGCCCGGACACGATGTACGGCGAGACGCACGAGGACGGCAAGCTGATCGGGACGGCGGCGTGGGCCGTGCGCAAGGTGATCGGCAAGGAGCTGTCCGACCCGATGGTCTGGGCGGCGATGTCGATGCTGCCCAACGACGGTGCGACGCTCGGCGACTTCGCGAAGAACGTGATGGATGCCGCGGCGGATTTGAAGACCCAGGGGAAGGTCACCGACGCGCAGATCGCCGAGCTGCAGAAGGTGTTCGACGATCGCGGGCTCACCGAGTGCTTTCGCTCGCTCGACACCTCGCCCACCAAGTCGCGCAAGACCAACATGATCGGCTTCGACATCCTGGGCCAGATGATGGGCGCGTCGTGCTCGATGATCCGTCAGTACGGCGTACAGCTCACGAGCTTGTTCCACTTCAAGTACCAGCCCACCTCCGCCGACTCCCGCGTGACCTTCAAGGTCTCGATGACCCCGATCATGGGCGGCGGAAAGGACTGGGATTGGGACATGTACGTGCGCCGCGGCGACATGGTCACCTTCCTCTCCAACTCCATGACCATGAGCATCCATCCCGACGAGTTCGACCACTCGGTCAAGGAGCTGACGACGGCGACCGGCGAGATCACGATCGACTCCAAGTCGAGCCCGGCGTTCGATCCCACGCAGCCTTACGACATGGTCATCATGCACCGCAACTGCCCGAGCGCAGAGGTCAAGGTCGAGGTGGTGACCAGCGGGGAGATTCCTGCGGAGCCGATGCCGGAAGCCGGACCCGACGCGCAGGTCGAGGAAGACGCCGACGTGCCGGAGGAGGATTCGGGAGAGCCCGGGATCCCCGCGACCGGCGAGCCCTCGGACGATGGAGGCTGCGGTTGCCGCACGGCGCCTTCGCGGTCCTCTTCGTGGGCCGGCGTGATCGGTCTGGGTCTCGCAGCGGCGGCCGTGGCGCGATCGCGCCGCCGTCGCTGAGCTGACGCCCTCTCGAATCCTCCCTCGAGTCCCTCACCCTTCGATGACGCCGAGCTTGCGGCCCACGGTCGTGAAGGCGGCGATCGCCTGATCGACGTGTTCCTCGGTGTGCGCGGCGGAGAGCTGGACGCGGATGCGCGCCTGGCCCTGGGGGACGACGGGGTAGAAGAAGGCGAGGACGTAGATGCCGTGCTGGAGCAGGTCGGATGCCATCTGGGCGGCGAGCCGCGCGTCTCCGAGCATCACGGGCACGATCGGGTGGAAGCCGGGCTTGATGTTGAACCCGGCGTTGGACATGCCGTCGCGGAACCTCCGCGCGTTGCTCATCACCCGCTTGAGCAGATCGGCGCACTCGTTCTCGAGCAGGTCGAAGATGATCAGCGAGGTGGCGGCGATGCTCGGCGCGAGGGTGTTCGAGAACAGGTAGGGGCGGGAGCGCTCGCGCAGCAGGGCGATGATCTCCTTGCGCCCGGTCACGTAGCCGCCGCTCGCTCCGCCGAGGGCCTTGCCCAGCGTGCCCGTGATGATGTCGACCCGGTGCTGCACGTTGAAGTACTCCGGCGTCCCGCGCCCGCCCCCTCCCACCACGCCCGCTGCGTGCGAGTCGTCCACCATCACCATCGCCTGGTACTTCTCCGCCAGCGTGCAGATGAGGTCGAGCGGCGCCAGACACCCGTCCATCGAGAACACTCCGTCGGTCGCGATCAGACGCAGCCGCATGTTCTGCGTCTGCTGCAGCAGCTCCTCCAGATCGCGCATGTCGCACGACGTGTACCGGTGCCGCTCGGCCTTGCACAGGCGGATGCCGTCGATGATCGACGCGTGGTTCAGCGAGTCGCTGATGATCGCGTCGCGGTCGGTCAGGATGGTCTCGAACAGTCCGCCGTTGGCGTCGAAGCACGACGAGTACAGGATCGTGTCCTCGGTGCGGAAGAAGTCGGAGATGCGCTGCTCGAGGGCCTTGTGGACGTCCTGGGTTCCGCAGATGAACCGCACGCTGCTCATGCCGTAGCCGCGGTGATCGATCGCTGCCTTGGCGGCCTCGAGGACCTTGGGGTGCGAGGAGAGCCCGAGGTAGTTGTTGGCGCAGAAGTTCAGCACGGTGCGGCCGCGCGTGACGATCTCCGGGCCCTGTGGCGAAGTGATGGTTCGCTCCTGCTTGTCGAGGCCCGCGTCGCGGATCTCCTGCAGGGCGGTGGTGTAGATGGAACGTGCCTGGTCGAACATGGGCCCAGGACTACCGCGCAAAGGCCCGGAATGGAACGTTCCGGAGCGAAGATCGGAAGCGTGAATCGGAAAGGTGCCGGGACGGAGCCCGCGTCGCGTGCGCGGGGGCGAGGGAGGTCAGCGGGCGGAAGGAGGCAGAGGATTCGGCGTGCGACCATTCAGCACGTCGGCGAGCCACGGGATGCTGGAGACCTCGCAGGGTTCCGGCACGCGGACTGCGCCGATGTAGCGAGCCCCGGGCTGGAAGTAGACCGCCGTCGGATCCTGGTAGAAGCGGAACTGGCCGTACTGGAAGCCTCCACCGCCGGAGCCGCCCTGCCCGCTCATGCCGCAGAGCTCGCCGCACGTCCCCGTGATGCACTGGAACATCTGCAGCGCCGTCATGATCGCGGTCATGTCGTTGTCGAAGCACTCCATCAGGCACGCGTAGTCGATGCCGCCGCTGCCGCTTCCACCGCTCCCCCCGCCGCCGCTCGTGAAACACGACGTCGCCGCGCACTGAATCCCGCTCCAGCACGTCGCGTCGTTGTAGCAGGCGTTGATCTGATCCCCGCACTGCCCCTGCAGACACGACAAGCATTCGCCGATGGGGCCGCTGTCCGGAAGCGGCGGGAGCGTGTCGAAGAAGTCCTTCGCGTCGCTCGGCGCGTCCTTCGGCGGCGGCCCGTCGGGCGGCACCGACGTGTCGTTCGACACATCCGAGGACACGTCGGACGATACGTCGTCGGTCGATGTGTCGGATGTCGAAGTATCCTTCTTGCCCCCTTCGATGACCCCGCCACCGAAGCTCGGGGATGCGTCGAGCAGATCGTCGTACTCGGCGAGCTCGATGCCGCTGCGGCCTCCGCACGATGCTGCCAGACCGATGATGGTGAGGCTGATCAGGGCGAGCTTGGCTTCGACGCGCATGGACTGGCTCCGTGGCAGGCGGGCAATCAAGCGCCTGCGCACGGAGCATATCAGAGATCGGGCGAACGAAGGCCGGTGGACTTTTCCGTGACAGCGAGCATGATTTGCGCGGCCGGGGAACCTCCCGGCAGGAGTAGTGCCGTGTCCGCCAAGGAGTCCAAGAAGCTCACCGTGCCCGCGATCCGGGCGCGAAAGAACGCAGGTCCGAAGATCTCCGCCGTCACCGCCTACGACGCGACCATGGCGCGCTTGCTCGACGAAGCGGGCGTCGACGTGATCCTCGTGGGCGATTCGCTCGGTATGGTCGTGCAGGGCCTTCCGAACACGCTGCCCGTGACGGTGGACGAGGTCTGCTATCACGCCCGCGCAGTGGCGCGCGCGATCCGTCGCGCCCACCTCGTCGGCGACCTCCCCTTCATGAGCTACCAGGCGTCGATCGAGCAGGCCCTGGTGAGCTCCGGACGCCTCCTGAAGGAAGGCGGCTGCGAGGCCGTCAAGCTCGAAGGCGGCGAGGCTCTCGCGGATACCGTGCGCGCCATCGTCCGCGCAGGCATCCCCGTCATGGGCCACGTGGGGCTCACCCCCCAATCGGTCCACGCGATGGGCGGCTTCCGTGTGCAGGGCAAGGGGGAGGACGCTGCCGCGCGCATCGTGGCCGATGCCCGCGCGATCGAGCAGGCCGGGGCGTACAGCCTGGTGATCGAAGGGGTGCCGGCCGATCTCGCGCACCGGATCACCGACGCGGTGTCGATCCCCACGATCGGGATCGGCGCGGGACCGGAGTGCGATGGTCAGGTGCTGGTCTGCTACGACCTGCTCGGGATGGTGCGCGATTTGAAGCCGAAGTTCGTCAAGCGCTACGCGGAGCTCGGCGACGCGGTCGTGGACGCCACGCGGGCCTTCGTGGAGGAGGTGCGGTCGGGCGCGTTCCCTGCGGCCGAGCACAGCTTCGGCATGGCCCCGCCGCGCACCGTGGGCGAGCCGACCGGGACCACGCCGGTCGTGGGATCGATGCCGCCTCCCTACGGTCCAGCCGAGGAGTGATCAGTAGATGCCGGGGAACTTCACGCGCGCGGCAGCAACGACGGTGGCGCGCGGGATCTCGCCTTCTTCGTCGATCCCGTAGTTGTTGCGTTGCACCTGCAGAAGGCGCGTCGCCGTTACGTCGGCCGTGCCCTTCACCCGGTACTTGAGCTTCTCCGACCCGATCGTTTGCGTGAGCAGCGCGGGCACCGTGGCCCACGGGATCACGACCGGCACGTCGACCATGGTGGTCTGGTCGGCTCCGAGCCAACGGTTGGGGCTGTACTGGATCGGCGCGAGGGCATAGCCGGCCACCACCACCTGCACGTTCACGTCGCGGACCTGGACGTCGAAGCTGTTGGTGTTGTTGACCTTGACCACGACGTTCATGGCGACGCCGGCGAGGCCGATGCCGTTGATCTGAGCGCTGTGGAGCTCGAGGGTGGGCTTGTGGACGCACGCGGGGGCGGTAGCGAGCAGCGCGGTCAGTCCGAGCACAGCGAGCGTCGGTCTCGTCATCGGAAGTCTCCTACGGGGACATTGTACGGTGAAAGACGGGTCGATGTCCCCGGTCGTTAGAGGACGGGGAGAACGCGACGGAACAGAGCCGGCAGTGTCCGGACCGCGGTGCGCGCGAAAGGAAGGGAGCACGCCGATGGCGTGGTCCAACGATGCGGGGGGTCACGGGCACGCCGATGGCGTGCCCCTACGGCGCGGGCGTGACCCTACTTCACGTAGATCTGGGCGAGGGCCATGCCGGCGCCCTTGGTCGCCTTGACGATGACCTTGGCGGCGCCGCCCATGGGCAGCGGGTTCTTGAAGCAGGAACCCTTGCCGCCCAGCGTGGCGTTGCCGCCCGTCTGGTTGTCCTGCGCGAGGATCTGCGCCGGCATCTGCGCGATCGGCTGGATCGCGATCATGACGTCGAGCTCCTGGATCCCCGTGCCCACCGCCACGACCGAGTAGCACTTGCCGGCGTTGAGCGTGAAGGCCTGCTCGTAGGTCTGGCCCTCCTGGAACTGCGCGGCGAACGAAGCGCCGTCGGGCTGCATGCCCTGCACGTCGGCAGCCGCCATCTGCGTGAGCAGCGGAGTGAGCATGCCGGCGAGCGTGGGGTTGATCGGCTGAGCCGCGCCACCGGTGGCCCCGGTGGGCGTCGTCGCAGCCGGTGTCGCCGTTGCGCCGGGCGTGGCCGTCGCCGTGGGCTGCGTGTAGCCCGGCTGGGTGTAACCGGGCTGGGTCGTCCCAGGCTGGGCGTAGCCCGGCTGGGTGTAGCCAGGCTGCGTAGTCCCAGGCTGCGCATAGCCCGGCTGCGCATAGCCCGGCTGCGCATAGCCCGGCTGCGCGTAGCCGTACTGCTGCTGGGAGGGATCCGTGGTGCTGCTCTGCTTGCTGCCACAACCGATGGAAACGAGTGCGAGCACGGCGACCGGAACGAAGATGATCGAACGCATTGAGATCTCCTTGGGAGCAGAAAAGCCGCGTGGGATGACCGCGCAGGCACAAGACGAACCCCCCGTCGTACTCCTCGGGGAGGCCACGCCGCGTTGGACGGCGCGCCTGGGTCCGATGTTCTACACTGGATGAGGACAATTCTCCATCCCCCCGGGTGGCTGGAGCGGGCGACGGAGGTTGCCGGAACCGAGACGGGGCTTCCGACTCCGGCGCGAAGCACGCGGATCCCGGGGCAGCGTTTCGGGAGCCAGAAACAAGGGTCTCCGCATCGCCTCGGAGAGCGTCCGGGAGACGCCTCCGGGGTGCGGCTTCCAAGTGGCGGGAACGGCGTGGATTTTGGAGCTTCGTTTCGGGCTTGGGAGGTTCGTTCGGGGCTCGGGAGCCTGGGGGGCCGAGTCTGGAGCCGGAATCAGGGCGTTCCGGGCGTTGGGGGCGCCGCGGGCTCCTCCGCCGGGCTCCGACGAGTCGCGAGGCCGAGTCGGATGAGGTAGCTGCGCTTCTTGATCGATGCACGCGCCACGGCCGACCATTCGTTGACCCACAGCTTCAGCTCGAGCAACGCCTTGCGGCGCGCCTCGTCGTGCGCCGCACGCGTTTGCTCGACCGGCGTGGTCGGCCCGAGCGCGGTTTCGATGAGCGCGGAGAGATGCTTGAGATGTTTGGGGGTCAGGCCGCGCTCCTCGAGCAACTCGAAGGCCTTCCGGTCCTCCTTGCGGGTTGCCGTGCGATTCGGATCCGAGCCGTCTCGCAGCGCCTCGACCCGAGCCTTGAAGGTCGCCACCCCGCGCACGGCATCGATTCCGCGGGCAGCGGAGAGCTTGTCGAAGACGTAGCGGGCCTGGGCAGGGAACCTCCGCACGAGGGCGGCCTGATAGCGCGCGAAGTTCGGCTCGTCCCACTGGTCCAGCTCGACGACCGCCTCACGCTGTGCCCGCGAGGCTTCGGTCTCGGTGACGACCGGTGACGCCGAGGGCGCGGCGAGGCAGGCGAGCAGCAAGTTGCGCCCGTCGATGATATCGTCATCCTGCATGCCGGCGAGGTACAGGGCGGTACGGATGGCGGGCTCAGCACCGATCGCACCCAGCAGCCGGGTCGCGTCGGCGGGAGCCTGGTTGAGGGTCTCGTCTGTGAACGATGCTTCGATCTCAGCCATGGTGCCTCCTCACGATGGGGGGATCGATGCGTCCCCCCTTCCACGCCGAGACTGGATAACAGGAACGATGGGAGGAAGCAAGGACGGAATGGCGGGGAAGTCGCTAGCTGGCGTCGAGGCCGGGAACGCCCGGAAGCATCGTTCTACGGACAGTCCTCGGCGGCCTTCACCTGAGCGGACAGGCCGTCGGGGCAGACATGCCAATCCGAGCCGGCGAGAGCGGAATCCGGCCATCGCACCGGAGACAACATCACCTCGCTGTCTCCGCTTCCAGTGTCTCGCTGGTAGCAGGCCTCGGCCGTGTACGCCATGCAGGCCATTTGCGGGTCGGAAGGTGCCCCGGTGTCCATGCAGTCGTAGGGAAGGGAGTCCGTCGCCGAGTGGACGCGTTTTCGGCAGGTGGCGGTCGTGGACCAGAGGAATACATCACCCTGGAATGCACAGCAGAGGGTGTTGTTCGGGCCGGGGCTGCACTTTCCTCCGACCAGCGGCGAGCATGCGGAGGCCGTGTCGTTCGCGGCATCCTGTGGCGAGGCTTCTCCGTTCGAATCCTCTGCTTGTGCCTCCGGCACTGAGGCTTCGACACCCGCTTCGCCAGCGGCCCCGGCGCCCGAGTCGAGCGGAGAGCCCTCGGCATCCTCGGAATCGCATCCTGCGCAGAGCAGCACGGAAATCAGTCCAAGCTTCAGATAAGTGATCATTGCCGTTTCCCTTCCGGGCAGAAGTCGATGATCCTCAAACGGTCCTGAGTGGTATTCGAACAGCCTCCACACTCCATCCATACCACGCTCAAGCAATGTGGGACAACAAGAGAATCTGGCGTGTGCACCAAAAAAACGTGAAACGGGAAAGCGTGTCCGCGAGACCGCTCCGCAGGATGATCATGACCCTCGCTGCGCGCGTGAGTCCGTCCGGGAGAACGCTGGCGCGGCAACCCATCCCGTGGGATCGGGTTTCGTGGCGAAGTCATGCATTGACACGGCGTGATCGCATGGTACGTTCTTCCTGACATGCGGCCTCTCAAGCACACGATTCGGGCGGGAGTTGCTGTCTTGATCATCGGAGCTCCCCTCGCATGCACCTCCGGAGGGAGCGACGATCCCGGGGATACTCACGCGGACTCGGGGCAGAACGTTCCGGACGACGCGGGACTCGATGCGAGCGAAGATACCGCCGAGACGACGACAGACTCGGGAGCCGACTCCGACGCTGAGACCGATACCTCGAGTCCTGACGCGGCCGTCAGCCCGTGTCATCCCGCCGGGACATGGGAGGTTGTCTACGACTGCCCGAACGCCAACATCCCGGGCGAGTCGCTTCCCGGGCCCGACACCATCGTCGTCGAACCGGCGCAGGACGGGGGCTGGGCCGGCTCCATGACGACTCACCTCGAGGACGGCGTCAAGGACCCCCAGGCGGAGTCGGGAATCAGCATTGACGCCAAGGCGTGCCGGCTGATCGCCTACTCCCACTCGAGCTGGACGCTGGGCGCCGAGATGTGGTGTGACTGGCGCGACGTTTCGCTGTTGGTTGCCGACGGCACGGCGACCGGTTCGTTGGCATTCGTGCTCTGCCAGGGCTACCCCCCGGCTTCGTCTGCCGCGAAGGCCGACTGCATCGCCGTGGCTCATCGGAAGTAGATTCGAGAACTCGCGACCGGCCCGGCGGCGCGCGACGAGCGTGCGGAAGACCTCCAGCGCGGAGGGGGCGGGGTGCCGATCCCAGCCCGCGGCGTTGCGACGACGGAGGCGGGACCGGGCAGGGGCAAAACCCCTCTTGCCTTCCGGCCCGCGCGGACATTGATTACGCCGTCATGTCACAGCCTTCTTGTGTGGTGCATCACGAGCCGGAGTCTCTCCGGCAGGCGTGCAACGACGCCCGGGCGAAAGGCCTGCGCGTCGGGCTCGTCCCCACCATGGGCGCCCTGCACGCCGGCCATGCCGCTCTCGTCTCCGAAGCCCACCGCCGCTGCGGGTTCGTCGCCGCCACCGTGTTCGTCAACCCGACCCAGTTCGGCCCCAACGAGGACTTCGCCAAGTACCCTCGCACGCTCGACCGCGACGTGGCCCTGTGCGCCGAAGCCGGCGCCTGCTGCGTGTTCGCCCCGCCCGTCGAGGCCATGTACCCCCCAGGCGAGGCCACCCGCGTCCGCGTCTCCGGCCTCACCGAGGTGCTGTGCGGCGCGAGCCGCCCGGGGCACTTCGACGGCGTCGCCACCATCGTCACCAAGCTCTTCGCCCTTGCGGGCCCCTGCACCGCCGTCTTCGGACGCAAGGACTACCAGCAGCTCAAGGTGATCGAGCGCCTCGTCCGCGACCTGCTCCTGCCCGTCGAAGTCGTCGGCCACCCGATCGTGCGCGAGCCCGACGGCCTCGCGATGAGCAGCCGCAACCGGTATCTGTCCGACGCTGAGCACGCCCGGGCGCTGAGCCTGTCGGCCGGTTTGTCCGACGCGGTGCACGCGTTCGAGAGAGGAGAGCGCAGGGTGGGGGTGCTGCGCGGGATCGTGCGCTCGCGCATGGAACCGGCCGTGGACTCGATCGACTACGTGGAGCTGGCGCACGCCGACACGGTGCAGCCGCACGGGGACGAGGAGACGCTCGGTGCCCGCGCGCTGCTCGCCGTGGCAGCGAAGGTCGGGCCGGCCAGGCTGATCGACAACGTCGTGCTGGGGGAAGACCCGGCGCCCAAGGTGGAGGAAGCAAGATGATCGAAGGGACCTTCATCGTCGTGGAAGGGATCGACGGCGCGGGCACCACGACGCAGTCCGATCTGCTCGCGGACTGGTTTCGGGGGCGAGGGCTTCCGGTGCACACGACGCACGAGCCGACGGACGGTCCGGTTGGATCGTTGATCCGGCAGGTGTTGACGAACCGGCTGGTGGTCAACGGCATCACGGGGCCGAGGGCTCCGGCGTGGGCGACGATGGCGCTGCTGTTCGCGGCCGATCGTCTCGATCA
>JAKLDZ010000194.1 GCA_022703255.1 Myxococcota bacterium
CTTCAGTGACGGACTCCCACCAGCCGCCCGCGCACCAGGTGGAACTCCGCCGCGCGAGGACGCTCGATTCCGAGAGATCGTCCGGTGACGCGCACGACCAGATAGTCGATTCGGGCGGGCAGGATCCCATCCGGGTATCCGAGCTCGAAGCAGGGCGAACCGGGTCGCGCCGCGTGACGATGTGCGACCTCCGCTCCGTCGTGATCCAGGTACTCCACCGTGTACTCCCACGTGGACGCGTCCTCGAACCCGTGCCTCGCCGCGTCGTTGTGCAGCACCAGTCCCCCCGGATTCGAATCGGTCGCGCGCAGCGGCGTCACGGTCCCGAACCACATCCTGGCAACGCGCTCCCTTCGCTCCTTCAGAATCGACAGCAGCGTCCGCGCCGCTCGCGGATCCGACAGCTCGCCACCAGCTACCGCGTCCGCAAGAGCCGCGTCGCTCATCTCCAGTAACCTCCGCGCGGCCCAGTACCCGTCTGCCGGAAGAATCCGATCCACCGGCTCGTAAGGGAGCGATGGACTCCAGCGCTTCGGATCGACCATGTCGTCGATCGCTCCGAGGCCTGGGTGCTCCCGCTGTGCATGGGTCACGGGAGGATCGGGGGCAAACCCCAGCGTGTAGAGGTTGGCGACAGGACGCGGGCCGGCATCCGCGCGGAGCTCGTCGGCCCGCCGTGGAGCGGGGACGCGCGAAGCCCCCAGCGCCCCGTCGAGCCCCACCAGCAGGTGCCGCACGTGCCCGCACCCCTGCGCTCCTACGTAGTAGTCCCGCGTCAGTCTCGTCCCGACCTGCGGCATCTCCAGCCACGCCCCCATCACCGCCAACGCCCGCAGCGTGCGCCGATCCCGGTGCGGAACCCGGTCGTTCGGATCGTCGGAGCGCGTCATCGCCGACGGCGTGGGCCCGAGATCGACGCCGTCGGGGCGGTGAATCGCGCAGGCGCGCACGGACTCCTTCCCGCCCAACCAGGCGACGGCTCGCGGCGTGCCCTGAAGGTCGCGTCGCCTCAGCTCGATCACGTGCGCCTCCGGCGTCGAGTAGCCGAACGACCAGAGCAGCCGGCTGGCGATCGCTTCGGACGCCGTCGTCATCTCCGGGCGATCCGGTCGATCGAGTCGTAATACGAACAGGTTGCCGCGCGCGTCGCGCACCTCCGTTGGCGCACCGTCGGCCCCTGTCGAGACCACCGACAGCGGAGGCTCCGGCTCGTGCCGGGCGTATCCCCCGAGCGTCCGCAGGCGGCCCGAATCGGGAGTGAACCAGCTCGAGGCGACGACCTCGTCCAGCGCGTTGACATCGCCCGCATCGGGAAACTCCGACGCGTCCAGAGCGTCGAGCACCGGCCTGCGCATGTAGACCTCCGCGAGCTGCATGCGGGGGTCGATGGCGATCGGGGCCGGCATGTCCACGGGCAGATCGTCCCGGGCCCGGGTCGCCGCAGGAGCATCGGCGAAGCGCACCGGTCGATACCCGCACGCGCTCACGGCGATGAGGACAATCAGGGAGGGCAGCCACGTGCGGTGCATGGTCAATCCCGATGCTGGCGATCGCCGAAGCGCGGCGCCACGCCGAAGGACAACAGAAACGACACGCCGTCGGGGCCGGCCGCGACACCGATGCGACCGATCTCCGCGTGGGAGCTGAACACGTCGAGGCCGAAGCCGCCCACCCACCGCAAGTCGCGCAGCGTCAGCTCGCTCAACGAGGGCGCCACCGTGGCAACGTCGGTGAAGAGCCGGGCGGCGACGAACGACGCAAGCTTCCAGCGGTAGTCCAACGAGGCCACGACCGAGACGTAGTCGCGCCGGTCTCCGACCCCGCGGAACTCCGAGGGCCGCGTCAGCTCCAGCACCGGCACCGCCCCCCCTCGCGGCTCATCGATGCCGTCGACGACGAGCTTCGGAGAGAGGATGTTCGTCCTGCGGTACAGTGGAAAGAAGGCCGCGGCGCGTCCTCCGGCGCGCACGAACGAGGCGCCGTCCTCCCGCACGCCATGCACGGAGCCGGCGTAGGTCTCGAGCAGAAGGCCTGCTACCGGCGCTGCGCGCGCTGTGCGCGTGTCGATTCGAAGCGCGAGCTCGGTGTACACGAATCGAGTCCTTCGCCCGAGCCCGGGCACCGTGCCGGCGACGAACACCTCGTCGAGCCCGGGGCCTTCTCCGTTGGGGAGATCGTGCGGGTGCCGCTGGGTGTAGCTCGACGACACGAACAGCTCGAGGTTGGGGGAAGGGCGCAGCCCGAGGCTGCCGATGACCCGCTCGCGCTGGTCGCGAAAGGCCAGCGTGCGCAGTCCACCGGAATGGCGATTGCGCGGGTCGGTCCCCGGGGATTGGCCAATGCCGGGGTACGACAGCCCCGTCCTGCGCTCGTGGAGCCCCTCGAGCGAGAGCATCATGGGCAAGGGCGTGGTGCGGCCGAACCGCATTCGGGATTCGGCGACGTTCTCGTCGGGGCCGCCGAATCCGGCGCGCAGGGTCGTTGCCGCGTTGTCCGCTGCGGCCACCATGCGCGCTCCCACGTTCGGCGAGGCGCCGGTCTCCAGGAAGAACGTGGGATACACGCCCACGCTGCGATCGCGCGTGAAGAGCAGCTCGCGCATTCGGGGGACGACCTGCTCGTTCTCGAGGATTCCGGCGGCCGCGCCCGTGGTGAGGAAGACCAGGTCAACGACCTCGCGCGGAAGCCAGAGCGCCACGTTCGCCGCGGCCCTCGCGGCGTCCGAGCTCCCTCGTCCCGGACGCTGGACCCCGGTCACCGCAGGATCGGGCTTTCCGCGCGCCGGGCGCACCGCCCGCTCCACCAGGGCGTCGGCCGTTTCGCTCGTCGGGGAGCCCGCGGCCCGTGTCGATGTCAGCAACACCGATCCAAGCGCGAGCCCCGCCGCCGCACGCGCTCCGAGTCGAACCGGGCGGCAGGGCATGCGCTCTTCCTACTTCGCCTGCACGGCGCTCTCGCCGAGCACCGTCTCGTTGCCCTCCGGGTCTCGCGCCGTCACCCGCACCAGGTGCGGGCAATCGTCCCACCCCGCCGTCTGCAGCGCTCCCGCGTATCCCACGTTGGGACAACCCGCGTAGGCGGGGTAGACCTCACACACGTCGGGGCGCGCCCCATTCACTGGCAGCTCGCTCACAAGCTGACCGTCCACCCGTAACGCAACCTTCTCGACCTTCCCGGTGTCGAGGACCCAACCGGATATCGGCACGGCGCTCCCCTTGGTCACGCTGACGGCTCCGCCGGCGGCAGGGGAGTCGAGGACCCCGAAGGGCGGTCGCTTCGACAGCGCGCCCTCGAGCTCCCCCTTCACCGTCGCAAAAGAGCCCAGTGCCAGATACGAGACTCCGCGAACGACCTTGTTGGAGGGGAGTCCGAACTCGATCCTCGCGCGCACGTTGTGGAAGTAGGGCGCCGCGTTGCCGTCCCCCCGCCACCCCTGCCACTTGCGAATGCCTTGATCCATCGCAAGCCCCACGCCGTAGTCCTTCGCCGGCTTCTGCCACGTCACCCACGGTCCCGGAGAGTCGAAGTTGCCTACGAAGAACCCGTCGTTCGCCGGAGTCGTCAGGGCGACCTGCGTCCCCGCGGAGTCGAACAGTGCCGACAGGTCGGGGCCGCTCTGCCCGTGCTCCACGTACAGCGTCGGGAACTCCTGCCCCGTCACCGGGTGGCTGAAGCCCTCCTGACTCTGCAGCTCCATCGCCACCTCGACCACGTGCGTGGAAACGAACGTCAGGTCCGTGACGTAGGTGACCGCGACCGGCACCCCGGAAGCGCCGCAGGGCGATTGCGTGCAGTCCTGCTTGTCCCAGTCCGGATTCCACTGCAAGGGGTGGGTGATGATTCGCAAGGAATCGCCGACCTGCTGCCATTCCGCCGTGGAGCCGTGCCCGCACTCGTCGCCGCCTTGTACCGGATTCCAACCGAGGTACGTGATGGAGCTCGCGCACGTCGACGGTGTCGTCTGGCAGGAGGCGTTCCAAGCGCAGTTCTGCATGATGCGCGTCGGATCGTACAGCGCTATCTGCAGCTCGCGACCCGTGTCGTTCGCGTCGATGACGTTGCTCGTCGGATTGGCCGAAAGCCCGAAGAACACGATGCTTCCGCCCCAATCGAGGCGCGCGCCGATTCGCAGCAGATCCTGGCTGGGGGCAGGGGACGACAGGAAGACATCCGAGTGCGCTCCCGACGACGGAGGCGTGATTCCACCGAACCCCTTGGAGGGAAGACGCGTCTTCCACGGATCTGCGGGCGCCGCCGCGTTCACCGGCTGGCATCCCGGGGGAGCGTCCGCCGGCGGATCGACCGCATCGGGTTCTTGGGATACGTCTTGAAGCCCAGCGTCCGAGCCCCCGGCGCTGGCATCCGAACCCGCGGTCCCTCCCGACCCCGCGGCCCCGGCATCCTGCCCCGCCTCGCCCCCCGAGCCCGCGACCGCTCCTCCCGCCCCTGCTCCGCCTCCCGTGGAGCCTCCCGCACTGCCTCCCTCGCCCGATGCGTCCATCGCCGCATCGGCCCCGGTCCCGGCCCCGCTCCCGCCTCGCCCCCAGGAGGCGTCCTCCTCGCTCTCGCCACCGCAGGACGCGGTCACCAACGAACCCAGGAGGATCGCGACGGCGGACTGGCAGCACTTCGAGCGGGTCATGGGGCGGTCTCCTTGTGCGGATGTTGCGTACCGCCGTGGCGAGCGGGCGGCAAGCGGAGGCGGCGGGGATTCTCGCGGGGAGCGGACGTGCTACGCTCCGCGACTCGATGTCGTTGCGCTGCCGTCGTCTGCTCCTGCCGCCCCTGCTCGTCGCCGGATGCACATCTGGCGGCACGGATGCGCGAAGCTCGCGCGACATCGCCGCGACTCAACCCGTCCCCGACGCAGCGCCGCCGGTCGTCGCCGTCGAAACCCTCCCCGACGGCGTGGACTCGAGTTCCGTCGCGGCGCCCGTGCAGGCCGTGCCATCGGCGCCCCCGAATGCGGTGCCCTCGGGCGCGGCAGTCGAGACGTCGTGGTGCAAGGAGGGATTCGCGGATCTCGACGATGGAAGCTGCTATCTGGTTCCGGAGCGGGTGGGGGAGCCGAGGAGTCTGCTCATCTATCTTCACGGGGTGATTGCGCCGCAGGGGGACACCCAGCGGATCGTGCAGGGGATTGTCGCGAGCCACGCGCGCTCGCGGGGCTACGTGGCCTACATGCCGAGAGGACGGCGAGGCATCGGCCCCGGGCCCACGAAGGATTGGTGGTCCTGGCCCACGACCGCGGAGCATCACCGGCGTCATGCGGCCGCGATGGTGCAGCGCTGGAACGAGGCGAAGTCGTCGCTGGAGCGGTTGACCGGAGCGCCGTTTGCGCGAACCTGGCTCGCGGGGTCGTCGAACGGGGCGTTCTTTGCGACGGTGCTTGCGCTCAACGGGGAGTTCGAGGCGGACGGCTTCGGAGCGATGTCGGGCGGGTCGAGGGCGGGGCGGAGCGTGGCGCGGATTCGGGCGCAACGCAGGGCGCCGTTCTACGTGGGATACGGTACGTACGACGACTTGAAGCCGCACCCGATTTCCTTGGGGGAGCTTCTGCGCGAGGCGGGATGGCCGCACAGGGTCGCGGTCCACCCCACGGGTCACGGCGCTCGCGAGGTCTACCTCGAGGAGGCGGTCGACTTCTGGTCCGCGCCATGACGCATTTGCCGAGGCCGTTCCCGGGCGAGGCGTTCAGTGCCTGTTGACCGCGCGACGCGCGTGAGGGATCTTGCGCCCATGCAGCCTGTCGGCACGGATTCTTCCTCCGGAGTCTTGGTTCCCCTTCGCGTGGGCGTGATCCTGTCGCCACCGAGCCCTCTGGCCGGCGGGGCCACCTCCGGCGTCGTCTCCAACCCCGCTGTCGCCGAGTTCTGCTCCGCCCTGTCCTCCGCCATGGGCGTCGAGGTCTCGGCCGGTGTCTACCCCGACTACCTCGCGCTGCTCGATGCGATGAACGACGGTCACGTCGATCTCGCCTGGCTCCCTCCGGTGCTCGCCTTGCGCGCGGCCTCCAAGGGCAAGACCGTCCCGGTCGCGCTCCCCCTGCGCGAAGCCGTCGAATGGTTCTCCGCCGCGCTCTTCACCCGCGAGGATTCCCCGATCGGCTCCCTGCAGGACCTCTCCTCCTCGAGCGTCGCCTGGGTCGATCCCCAGAGCGCTTCCGGCTACCTCGTCATCCGCGCCTGGATGCGCTCTCAGGGCATCGACCTGCACGTCGCCTTCGGCAAGGAGCACTTCCTCGGTTCTCACGACGCCGTCGTCGAGGCGGTGCTCCGCGGTGCGGTGGATGTCGGCGCCACCTATGCGCACCTCGGCGAGGACATGAAGGGCGTGCGCAGCGCAGGGTGGGGCGACACCAAGGTGCGGGTCCTCGCGCTCGCCGGCCCCATCCCCTCCGATGTGGTGGCTGCCAGCGTCCGCCTTCCCGTGCCGGTCATTCGTTTCATTCGCGACGTCCTCGTGCACAAGATGACCGACGATCTGCGCAAAGCCTGTCGCGCGCTGTTCAATGCCGAGGGCTTCGTCGCTGCCGAGTCCGAGCACATGGCTCCGTTGGTGGACCTGCTCAACCACTTCGAAGACGGCGCGCGACGTCACATCTCGGGCATTCCTCCCTCGGTGCGGTGAGCGGTTCGTCCCCCTGCGGGTGTGCACCCGGCGACGCCCCGTTTTGATGCCGATTCTGCCTCGGGATGCTATGGTGGCGTCCGGAGTGCTGCATGGACGTATCCGTCAGGGAAGGTGACATCCTAGGCAACACCTACCGAGTCGAACGCGTCATCGGCGCCGGCGGCATGGCCGTCGTGGTCTCTGCCATCCACCTGCAGGAAAACGAGCGGTTCGCGGTGAAGATCGTCTACCGCAAGGCCGCGCGCTCCAGGGAGGTCCTCAAACGCTTCGAGCGCGAGAAGCGCGCGGTCATGCACCTGCGCAGCGAGCACGTCACGCGGCTCATCGACGCAGGGGTCTTCAAGGACAGCCCCTACATGGTGATGGAGCTGCTCAAGGGGCAGGACCTGTCCGACATCCTCAAGGCCGAAGGCTCGCTCCACCTCGAAGACGTCGCCGAGTACCTGCTGCAAGCCTGCGAAGCCATCGCCGAGGCCCACGCCCGGGGCATCGTCCACCGCGACCTGAAGCCCGGCAACCTGTTCCTCACGCGTCGCCCCGACGGCTCTCCCTGCATCAAGGTCCTGGACTTCGGGATCGCCAAGCTGAACGACCCGCACCAGCACACCGAGGAGAGCTCGCTGACGGGAACCACCGCGGTCTTCGGCTCGCCCTTCTACATGTCCCCCGAGCAGATGGTCTCTTCGCGCAGCGTCACGGCTGCCAGCGACATCTGGTCTCTCGGCGTGATCCTCCACGAGCTTCTCACCGGGGAGCTCCCGTTCGCCGAGAAGTCCGTCGAGAAGGTCTGCTCCCGTGTCCTCAACGGCACGCCCAATCCATTGCGCCAGGTCCGCCCCGAGTACCCCGCCGAGCTCGAGCAGATCATCTTGCGTTGCCTGCAGCGCCGCCCCGAGCAGCGGTTCGCCAACGTCACCGACTTCGCCATCGCTCTCGCGCGCTTCGCCCCCCCGCACGCACTCATCTCCCTGCGCTACATCACCGCCGTGCTGCCTCCCGCCCAGGTCGATGTCAGCTCCTTGCCGAAGGTCCCTCAGCCTCGCCCCTCGTTCGTGTCGATTCACGACCCTTCGGACGTCGAATCCCCGACCATCTACATGCCGCAAAAGGGCGACAAACGCCTGCACAAACGCCCCATCGCCATGGTCGCGTTCGTGCTCGTCGTGTTCGCCGCCGGCCTCGGTACCGGCCTCTACTTCCGCCAGGCTCCCCCCGCTCCTCCGGCCCCCTCCGCGGCGCTCGCTCCCTCCGCGCAGCCGTCCGCCGAGCCTCCTGCCGCTGCCGAAGACCCCGACGCAGAGGTCGATCCGCTCTCGCAGATCCCCGTCGAAATGGACCTCGACGAAGCCTCTCCCCAGCGACGTCGGGTTCCCACGGACGCGGGGGTCCGCAGGCAACCCAAGCCGGATGCCGACATCGATCTGACGAAGCTGGCCGAGACCTACGAGTCGACGCTGGAGGGGACGCCCTCGGCGACCGCCACGGCGGTCCGGTCGGCGGCACCTCCGGTGCGTTCCGCGACGCCGTCGCCCAAGAGTCCTTCGGGACCGGCGTCGACGGCAGTGCCGACTTCGGATTCCACTGCGGCTTCCGAAAGGCCGAGCTCCCCGATCGGCGAGTAGTCCGGCGGTTGCAGGCGGTCTGTCGCTGCGGGCCTGCGGCCGGGCCGGTGCTGCCGCCTGGCGGCTTCCGATCTAGGTTCTTGCTGCTCTTGCCCCCGTGCGGGTAGATTGCGCGCCATGGGATTTTTCAACAAGATCGAGGATGGCTCCCGCACGATTCTGCTCATGGCCCAGGAATCGGCCGGGGCGAGGCGCAAGTTCGCGATCGGCGGTGTCGCTCTCGTCGTCCTTCTGGCAGGCGGGGGCTTCGGGCTCTCCCGCTATCTGAACGCCAAGGCCAACGAAGCGGTCGGCACATCCTGGTCGGCGCTGTCGCGTTGCATGCTCGGTGACCCGCTCGCGGCGGGAGAGAAGCCCAGCCTTCGGTTCCGTGCGATCCAGTTGTCGGCGATGACGCAAGCGGAGGTCTCGAGGGCGCCGGCCAATGGCGAGCCGTGGCCGAATCGCTGTGCGAAGCATGCGCATGCGCTCCGGGAGAATCTCGTCGAGGCCTCGCGTGCCGAGAAGGACCAGAAGGATCTGGCGTTCTGGGCCGAGAAGCTGGGGATTGCGCTGAAGGACGACGGCTCCTACATGGCGGATCTGTCGGAGGCGATGGATCAGACGTGGGCGCAGGCGGCCAAGGCGCAGCTCCAGCAGGCTGCGGCGACGGACACACCTGCGCCGCCGGCTCCGGCGAAGGCGCTTACGGTGGATTCCCTCGCAGCGACTCCGGGACTCGCGAAGTCTGCCATCGAGATGAAGTCCGTGCAGGCCGAGCTCAACCCCGGCACCAACCTGCGCATTCTCATCGAGGACAAGGAGCTCCCGAACTCCCCCGCGATCTGCACCTTCAATGCCGGGGAGCAGAGCGCGAGCTGCGAGGGACTCTCCGCGGATATCGGCGCTCTCGGGAAGGGATTCCGTCTCTGGGGCTCCGCCGACGACGAGGCCGATGCCCTCGTTTTCTCCGGCAAGAACGGCAGCGATGGCGTCTACCGCGCAGAGAGCGGAGACAAGATCGCCGCTGCGACCACCTACGGTGGATTCGCCGCCAAGGACGGTGTCTCCGCCCTCCTCACCTGGGACGATGCCTCCCGTCAGTTGCGGCTCGTTCGCAAGTCCGTGGGCAAACCCGCTGTCGTCTCTCCCTACCTCCCGGATCCCAAAATCCGCGTCGGCAATCCCTACTACGACGTCCAGCTCTTGTGGAACCAGCTCGTCGTCCGCGGCGTCAATCGCCACAACGAGCTCTGGCTCGCCGCCTCCGAGCTCTCCGACTCCGGCGTCGGGCCCCTGTCCGAAATCGGCACGCTCTCCGAAGGCGGCGTCGCCGAAAAGTCCGGCGAGGAACCCCCCCAGCTCTCCGGCTGCCGCGTCGCCAAAGCCCTCGTCGCTCGCGCCCGCGGCGAGCGCAGCGAGTTCCTCAGCTTCTTCGTCCAGGGACGTTGGACCAAACCCGTCACCGTCCCGTTCGTCGGCGGCACGCTCTCTTGCCGAAAGGCCGAAGCCTCCGTCACGCGCGTCGCCCCTTCCTCCTCCGACAGCGCCCTCGAAGGCACCATCTCCCACGCGCGGTGCACTCCCGCGGCCTGCCAGAACGAGACGCTGAAGCTCGAGCAGTTCCTCAAGGGCGAGCTCAATCTCGCGCCCAAGGTGCTGCTCGCGGCCGGTGATCTCGACGGCAAGCTCCTGGTCGTGTGGGGGGCTGCCGAAGTCGGCGGTCTGCGCATGAGGCTCGCTCCCGCGGACAAGATCGCCAAGGCGCCCGACATCATCCTGTACGACGACCTCGTCAAGCAGGGGCAGCTCCAGAAGACGAGCACGCTGTCCGACGCGCGGCTTTTCACGCGGGAGCGCTTCGCCATCCTGCTGCTCACCACGACCTCGGGGACGTTCGCGCTGCGCATCGAGCCCGACGGCAAGTACGCGCCGGTGAAGTTCGACTGGAAGTGACCCACCTGTCCCACGCGCGTTGACCTTCCTCGAAGGTCTCCCCCGACACCATCAAGCCACTCCCCGCACGCTCTCCCAGGCCCTCCCTGTCTGGCCGTCTCGCCCCGCCTTGCGTATCATGCCTCCATCCCCGGAGGTCCCCCATGCGCCCATCCCGTCGCCCC
>JAKLDZ010000195.1 GCA_022703255.1 Myxococcota bacterium
CTCGACCAGGTCCTCGTCCTCGAAGCCTGCTGGACTCCCGTCCGACGCGCCATGCAGGGCCCCACCGAGTCCCACAGCCACGCCAACATCGTGTTGTTCGACGAGCTCCGCAGGGCCGGCGCCCTCGCCGTCGTGGCCCTCGACGGTCGCAAGCTCGTCCGCGTCCTCGACCGCGATCTCGCCGTCCGCGTCTGCTTCGACCTCGCCATGCGCATGCGCCTGTGGGAGGCCGGCCTCCCCGTCGAAGCCCAACGCCAGGTGCTCGAGCCGTTCTCCCCCATCGACGGAGCCCAGGACGAGCGCATCGCGGCGGCCGCGCGCGCCTTGCTCGACCGGCTCGGCGAGGAGCGCAAGGCGGAGCTTCGCCGCCAGGTCCTCGACGAGTGCCGCGCCTGGTTCGCCATGTCGCGCCTCCACGAGATCTCGCAGCCGTTGCTGGAGGTCATCGAGACCATGCCCGGCTTTCAGCCCGTCTCCGTCGTCCCTAGCGACCGGCGATTCGGCACCATGCTCGCCTGGTAGCGGACCGCCTCCTGACGCGTCGCCGGAGCGCTCGCGCCGAGCGCAGGACGACTCCCCCGCCCCCGCTGAGCCCCTTCCTCGCCAATCGCCCTTGCCTGCCTTTCCCGTAGGGGCTAAGAGGGGTGGGACCGCGACGTTGGAATCGCGGCGATTCCCCGACGCAACCGGTCCCAGACCACGATTCAGGAGACGCCCATGGCGAGGAAGATCACGTCCGATTGCATCAGCTGCGGCGCTTGCGAGCCCGAGTGCCCGAACGAGGCGATCAAGCAGGGTGACGAGCACTTCGAAATCGATGCGGCCAAGTGCGACGAGTGCGCCGGCAAGGACGAGGCGGCTTGCGTCGCCGTGTGCCCGGTCGCCGACACCGCGATCGTCAAGGCCTGATCCCCACATCCGCACCCGCGGAGACCACGCACCTGCCCCCTCGGGCGGGTGCGCGTGTTTCTGCCTCCTGCCGCGCGACACACGCGAACCCATCGCCCGTGCTACGTTGTCCCCGTGCGGCGACTCCTGACCCTCCTCCCGATCGCGTTCCTCACTGCCGCCTGCGCCGAAACGCGCGGCAGCGACTGGGTTCGTGCGGGCGTCCCCCCTCTCGAACCCATGGCCGGCCCCGACTCGCCGCGATCGTCTCCCGCCCCCGCCCCGCCGCGCGACATGTCCTCTCGCACCATCGGAGAACGCGCGCCGCGCGATACGGATCCGAATGATTCGCAGCACGAAACATCCCGCCCCCCCCCGGCGCCTCCGCGCGGTCGCCCCCTCGGAGTGTTTCGGAATACGTACTACTCATTTCCCAGCGAGTCGGACTACCAGGGTCCGAGTGTCGAAATCTTCGACGCTTCCTGCCAGGCGATCGCCAAGGTCCCGCAGGCGTTCCACGACACGCTCTGCGTGCAAGGCAGCGGACGGCTGGCCTCCCAACGTACCGTCAGCTTCGCAAAACGCGACTGCCCTTGCGCCCGCGTCTGCCCTCGCACCGGACAACGCATCTGCTTCGAATCCCTCGAGCCGTCCCGCTTTCCCTGGGGACGCGGCGCTGCCAATCGCCCCATCCACCCCATGCGCACCGCCGCCGTCGACACCGCCGTCATCCCCCTCGGAACTCCCCTCTACATCCCCGCCTTCGTGGGTCTGCGACGTCCCGACGGAAGCGCGCACGACGGCTGCTTCCTCGCCGAGGACCGCGGACTCCACGTCTCCGGCCAGCAAATCGACTTGTTCGCAGGCTCCGAGAGCATGCTCCGCGATTGGAACCAACGCGTGCCCACTGCCTCCGGCGTAGCCGTCTACGCCGATCCCACGTGCGCATCACGCTGACCTGCAATCACTCTCGCGCAGCGCACGCTCCCCCCCGAAGCGCACACCGCAACGCTGTCTCGCCGTCAGAACGCGGCGTAGCGCGTGCCCCGCGCCTGCCCGCTCCGCGCTACCTTGCCACCTTCGACAAGCTTCTTGAGCACCGGATTGATCTGCGCCGTCGTCGTCCCGAGCGCAGCATTGATCTTCTCCGCTCCCATCCCGTCCTTCGACTTCTTCAGAAGCGCAATCAACGTGCTCTCGAGATTCGCGTCCACCTGCAGCCCCGCGCCCTTGCCCGCGCGCCGCGTCGCCGCGACTCGGGGCTTGCGTGCCACAGGCGCGGTCGCCGCCGGAACCGCTCGCGGCACCGCTGCCCTGCGCTCTCCCCCAAGCTGCTGCGCGTACTGCTGGATCGTCCGTTGAACAATCGACACGACCTCCGCAGCGAACTGCTGAGCGATCTGCTCCACGTCTCGCTGCAAGGTTGCCGGCATCGGATAGGCGACTTTCTTCATTCCTCTGCCTTTAGGACAACACGAGGTGTCATGGCAAGTCCATCTCACTTCCTTCCACCCAACTTCTCACTAGAATGCTCCCGTGATCAAATCAGGCACCATCTCCGTACACCCCAGAGGGTTCGGATTCCTCACCCTCCAAGACGACCCCGACCACCGCGCCGCCTTCGTCTCCCCCCCCGACCTCAATCCCTTCCTCGAAGGCGACCGCGTCCAGGCCGAGATCTCCGAAACCCCAGACGGCCGACTCAGCGCCTCGAAGCTCTCGCTGATCGAGCGCACCCGCCTCTCCCTGTTCGGAACTCTCGTCCGGCATCGCGGCCAGCCCTTCCTCCACGTCGACCGCGAAATCTCCAACACCGATTGGCCCCTCACCTTCCCTGCTCCCATGTCCGCTCGTCCGGACGACGGGACTCCCCTCGTCGCGCGTCTCGTCAACGACAAGCTCGTCTGTGAAAGACTCCTCGGGCCCGACGCGGACATCGCTTTCGTTCAGGTCCTCGAACGACACGAAATCCGGACGACCCACCCGCCCGAAAACCTCCGCCCAGGCCCCCTGCCTCGTTCCGACTCCCACCGCAGGGACCTGCGCAACGTGCCCACCGTCACCATCGACGCCCCCTCCACGCGCGATATCGACGACGCCATCAGCGTGCTGCCCGCGGACTCCGACGGAGCGCTGCGCATCCTCGTGAGCATTGCCGACGTCTCCTCCGCCGTCCCGCAGGACTGCCCCCTCGACCTCGAAGCCCGCACCCGCGGCACCAGCGTCTACCTCCCGGACCGTGTCCTGCCCATGTTCCCTGCATGGCTCAGCGACGACGCCCTCAGCCTCCTGCCCGGCGTCGACCGCCTCTGCCTCACCGTCGAGCTCCGCGTCGACCCCGAAGGCTCCGTCTCCGCCGTCGATATCTATCGAAGCACCGTCCGCTCCGCCGCTCGACTCGACTATGACGAGGTCGCCGCCTTCCTCGATCGCGGAGAGGTCAACGAGCGCACGGGCCCCCTGGCTACCACGCTCTCCTGGTGCCGCACTGCCTCTGCACGCCTCGCCACCGCCCGCGCCCGTCGCGGTGGCGTCGAGTTCCAGGCCGACGAAACTCACCTCGTCGTCGATGCCAATACCCGGCGTGTCACCGTTGTGCAGCCTTTGCGCAATACCAGCGCTCACGCTCTCATCGAGCGCTTCATGGTCGCCGCCAACGAGGCTGTCGCCCGCTGGCTTCACGATCGGGGAGTCCCTGCCCCCTTCCGGGTCCACGACGAGCCGGAGTCCGATGCGGTCCACGAGCTCGAGATGATCGCCCGGAACTTCGGCTTCGAAACCGGATTCGGGAGTCGCCTGTCTCCGCTCGCCCTGGGCGCTCTTCAAAGGCAGATCGCCGACACCCCCAGCGCTCCGGCCATTCTCTCCGTGCTCGGCGCCGCCCTCGGCCAGGCTCGCTACACCGTCAACGCCTCTCCCCACTTCGGACTCGGCGCCCCGCTCTACCTGCACTTCACCTCCCCGATTCGACGCTACGCCGACCTGTTGGTGCATCGCTCGGTGGGCGCCTATCTCGACGGGCACCGCTTCGAAGACCCCCGCCCGGCGGACCTCGACCGGCTCTGCGCGGCGATCGGACTTCGGGCTCGCAACGCGGAAAAGGCCGAACGCGACTGCCGCCGAATCGCCGCGGCTCGCTACATGGCCGGCCACATCGGTGAAACCTTCGAAGCCAATATCACCGGTGTCCGCCCCTTCGGCCTCCAGGTCCAACTCACCGCTTCCCTCATCGTCGGGACCGTCCCCCTGGATTCCCTCCCAGGCGGCCCCTTCCACATCGACCCCTCCTCACGCGAGCTCGTCGGCCCTGCCTCCCGCTTCCCCATCGGCATGCCCCTCGTCGTCCAGGCTACCGCCGTCGACGAAACCCTCGGCCGGGTCGAGTTCCAACTCGCTCGCTGACCCCTCTGCGGCCCTCCCCTGTCGCTCCCTCAGCCCTGCGCTCCCGTGCACCGCTCGACCAGCGCTTCCGCGAACTCCCGCAGCCCCTCCGGCTCCGCCGGCACCTCCATCATCGCCGACGGCTCCTGCTCCAACCCGAACTTCTCCATCACCCAGAAGAGCTGGTCGGCACGCACACACAACAACATCACCTTCACGTCTTCGCGACCCAGCCCCCACGAAATTACGTCGTGATGTCCCTTGCCCGCGGCCTCCAGCTTGCTCACCTCGTCCACCACGATCACATCCGCCCCGGGGCCGTCTTCCATAGCCCAGTCCCGCGCCACTCCGAACGCCGACTGTCGGAACACCCACGAGCAGAAGGCCTCTTCCCCCGGTCGCTCCTGCGACCCGGGGCGCGCCAGCTCGAGCCGCTGCTCGTTGTGCAGCCGCACCAGATCGTATCCCTTGCGTTCGAGCGAGTCGATCGTGCCCGCCTGCACGAATCCTTCCACCCGGAGCCCCGCCTCCCGAAGCCGTCGCACGATCTCCAGCGCCTGCGTCGACTTGCCACACCCCTTCGGTCCCGTCAGAAGCGCCCACTGCGCCATCTTCATGCTCCTCGAGGCCCGCATTCGTGAGCCTTCGACGCTCTTACCACCTCTCGCCCGCTCGGTCACGACGCCGCATCGTGCGCCTGCCGCCGCGCTTCCCTGCACAGCCAATGCTCCGCGGGAGAGACCGCTCCACCCTTCTCCGCCCCATCGCTCCGCAGGCTTGGAGACGATCGATCACGTCGAACGGCGGCTCCGATCGGTCGCACGGAGGCGCTCGGCGCCAACCTGAAGTAGGCTTCCCCCCGCATGCCCCGCTCCACCCCGTTCGCCCCGCTTCGCTCCCACCGCCCCCGCCTCGGTCTGCCCCCCGCGGCCTCCCGAGGCTACCCATGACGCGTCTCGGCGGCCCCGAACGCCCCCCCGTCGATCGCCCCGCCGACGTCCCCGAAGGCTCGGTGCTCACCGTCCTGCGTGTCCCGCCCGAAATGGCCGGCATGCGCGTCGATGTCTTCGTGCGCCTCCACCTCAAGGACACCAGCCGCTCACGAGCCAACTTCATCGTCCGTAACTCCGCTCGCGATCTCGCTGGCAACAGGCTCCGCCCAGGCTCCCGCGTCACGCCCGAGCAGCTCATCGCCCTGTGGCGCCCCGCTTGGGATGACGTCGAATTCCCCCTGGAAATCCCCGTGCTCTTCGTCGACGACCACGTCCTGGTCATCGACAAGCCCGCCGGCCTCCCCGTCCACCCCTCGGCCCGCTACTACCGCAACACCGTCGTCAAGATGATGGGCGAACGCTTCCCCTCCGACCACCTCGTGCTCGCTCACCGCCTCGACCGCGACACCAGCGGCGTGCTCGTGCTCGCACGCACGACCGCGGCCGATCGCGGCATCAAAAAGCAGCTCGAGAAACGTTCGGGCGTCGAAAAGAGCTACCTCGCCATCACCTGGGGCTGGCCTTCCAACCACGAGTTCCGCGTCGATCTCCCCCTCGAAACCGATCCGACCTCCCGGCTGCGCGTCACCATGCGCGTCGCCTCACCTGGCTGCGGCCTCGAAGCCGCCACCCGCATGAGAGTCCGCGAACGTCGCGTGCGCCCCGACTCTCCCACCGTCGAAGGCTCCCACGCTGCTCCTTGGACCACCGGTCGCTATGCCCTCGTGCAGTGCGACCTCGAGACCGGTAGACAACACCAGATCAGGGTCCATCTCGCGGCCGTCGGCTGCCCCGTGCTCGGTGACAAGCTCTATGGCCCCGATGCCGAGCTGCACGCGCGCAGCTCCGACGACACGCTGACCGACGACGATCGCGAGCTGCTCGAGCTGCCTCGCCACGCGCTGCATGCGGCCCGCATGGGCTTCCATCACCCGATCACGGGCGAGCGCATCGTGGCCGAGGCTCCCCTGCCACGCGACATGCGCGAGTTCCTCGATCGGCTCGCTCCCGCCGATCCTTGCTCCCCGTCACGTTTCTGCTGAGCACTCACGTGATGCGGTCCCACCGCGCTTGAACGCGATGCGATCGGCCGGGCCCCTCACAGTCCGCGCGGGACCTTGTCCAGGTCCACGAGGCCCAAAGCGTACCGGATGAGCGCGCTGCGGTTCGCCTTCGTGAGCCCCCGCGTCTTCAGCCGCTCCACCATCTCGTCGAGGTGCTCGAGATCCTCGTTGTACATCGAGATGCAGATCACCTTGTAGTGGGCCGGCTTCGCCGCGGGACGCTCGACCCGCTCCTCGCACGCCTCGCTCTCCGGTGCGTTCGTGTAGAACGCTCCCGACAGCACCGATTGCACTTCGTCCCGATCCAGGAGGGTCCGGGCAGCTCCGCGATAGTCACTCTGATCCGACGACATCGTTGCCTCCCTCCGCTACGCCATCGCCGCCTCGGCACGCGTCTCGCGCACCGTTGCGACATGCCCGGTCAGGATCCGCTCCACGACCTTGCGATAGTCTTCCGCCGGCAGGCTCCCCGGCGCGTACTCGAAGATCGTCTGCCCCTGCGCCGGCGCCTCCTTCACCTTGATCGCCTGGCGAATAGGCGACAAACACCGCTCCCCGAAGTGCTGCTGCAGCGTCTCCACCGCGTCCCGACAAATGTTCGCGCGCGCGTCGTAGAACGTCGGCAGCACGCCCCAGATCTTCACCGGATGATGCAGCAGCTGGTTCACGTTCCGAACCGTGCGCACCACCTGTCGCACTCCGGCCAGGGACAGGAAGTCACACGCCACCGGCACCAGCACGCTGTCCGCGAACACCAGCGCGTTCTGGTTCATCAACGACAGGCTCGGCGAGCAGTCCAGAACCACGTAGTCGTAGGACTGCGCCGCCTGCGCCAACCTGTCCCGCAACACCCGATCCCGATTCTGACGCCCCGCCAGATACAGCTCCGCGGCAGCCAGAGTCTCGTTCGACGCCACCAGGTCGAGGTTCTCTCGCACGCGGTGACAGACCGACTTCACCGGAAGCCCCATCACCAGCACGTGGTAAAGCGTCTTGTCCGTGTTCACGTTCAGCGACACCGACACGTTCCCCTGTGCGTCCGTGTCCACCAGCAGCACCCGCTTGCCCTGCGCCGCCAGCCCCGCCGCCACGCTCACCGACGTCGTCGTCTTGCCCGTCCCACCCTTGTGGTTGAACACCGCCAGGTAGCGCGGAAGATCCGTCGACGGCTTCGCCGCCTTCTGCTGCGTCACCGCCGCTCGAACCATCGGAACCACCGGCACCGCCTGCGCCCTCGCCTCGATCCGCACCGAGGCCACCTGCCCCGCAGACTCCATCACCGCCGACCCCACCGGCTCTTGCACCGCCCACCCTGCGTCCACCTCGTGCGTGTCCACCGGCTTCGAATCCGCCGCAGGCGCCATCATCATCACGTCGTTGCCGAGTGGCACGCTGCCCACGGGCTCCGCGGCCACCACCGGCTCCGCTTCCCGCGACGACGCGATCTCTCCCAGCTTCGCTCCGCGCGCCTCGGCCTGGATCTGTCCTCGACAAGCGAGCGAGCACGCATACCGCCTGCGCCCGCCCAGGTAGAGCACCTGCGACACCAGCTCGACCTTGAACCGCGTCGCGCACGCGTCGCACGTCACGAGCCCTTCCCCCGCTCCCTTCTGGCTCGCCTCCAGGCACTTCTGCGAGCAGAAGAACGAGAAGCCTCCCTCCCGCTCCTCCATCTGGTAGCGGAACTGCACCTCGAAGGTCGAACCGCAGACGCTGCAGTTCTCGTTGATCGTGCCCATGCCTGTGTTCCTCCGCGGCCGCTCGAATGCGCGCGCCGAACGTTCGCACTTGCTTAAGCATGGGCCCCGCAGCCGGGCCAACTTCCTGCCGTCGCTTTCCTCTCCCCCCCCCTGCTCAATGCCGGAAGTGACGCCTTCCCGTGAATACCATCGCGATCCCTGCACGGTCCGCTGCCTCGATCACCGCCTCGTCCTTCACGCTCCCCCCCGGCTGCACCACCGCCACCACCCCTCGCGTCAACGCCAACTCCAGCCCGTCCGGAAACGGAAAGAACGCGTCCGAAGCCAGCACCGCCCCCTCACTCCCCTCCCCAGCCTTCGCACACGCAATTCGCACGCTCTCCACCCGCGACATCTGCCCAGCCCCCACTCCGACTGTCCTCTTGCCTCTCGCAAGCACGATCGCGTTCGACTTCACATGCTTCACCACACGCCACGCGAACCCCAACGACGCCTGCTCCTGCGGTGTCGGGGCACGACGCGTCACCACCCTGCCCTCCGTCACCTCGCCCGTTGCCATCAGGTCTCGCTCCTGCACCACCATCCCGCCCGACACACGACGGAACACCCACGCGCCGCCCCCGCGCTCCGCGCCTTCCCCGAGCGCCAGGAGCCGGAGGTTCTTCTTCCTCAACACCTCGAGCGCATCGTCGTCGAATCCCGGCGCCGCCACCACCTCCAGAAACGTCTCGCACAGTGCCTGCGCGGCATCCGCGCTCACCCGACGGTTCAACGCGACGATCCCCCCGAAAGCGCTCGTGGCGTCGGCTTCGCGCGCAGCCCGATACGCCTCCGCCAACGTGGCGCCGCACGCGACGCCGCACGGGTTGGTGTGCTTCACCACGACCGCCGCCGGCTCGTCGAACTCCCTCACCGCCTCCACCGCTGCGTCCACGTCCACCAGGTTGTTGAACGACAGCTCCTTGCCCCCGGCACCGAGGCTCTGCGCCTCGGCAACACTCCCTGCCTCCTGCGTTCGATCCCGATAGAAGGCACCCGCCTGGTGCGGGTTCTCCCCGTACCGCAGCGCGTACGCACGCTCGAACGAAAGCATCAGACTCCCAGGGAAGCGCTCCCTCTCGCCGCCCTCCCCTTCCCTCGTCAGATACGCCGCGATCGCACCGTCATACGCCGCCGTGTGCGCAAATGCCTGCCCCGCCAGCCTCCGCCGCGTCCCGTCGCTCACCCGCCCGCCGGCTCTGAGCTCTCGGACAATCGTGTCGTAATCCGACGGATCGCACACGACCGTGACGCGCTCGTGGTTCTTCGCCGCGCTTCGCACCATCGACGGACCGCCGATGTCGATGTTCTCGATTGCTTCGGATCGCGACACGTCCTCCCGCTGCACCGTCCGCTCGAACGGATACAGATTCACGACCACCATGTCGATCCACCCCGCCCCAAGCCGCTCCAGATCCGCTTCGTCCACGCCCTCCCTTGCCAGAATCCCCCCGTGAACCCGCGGGTGAAGCGTCTTCACCCGGCCGCCCATCACCTCGGGTGACCCCGTGTAGTCCGCCACGTCCCGCACCCGCACCCCCGCCTCCCGAAGGCATCGCGCCGTCCCCCCTGTCGACAGCAGCTCGTAGCCAAGCTCCTCCAGAGCCCGCGCAAACGCCTCCAACCCCGCCTTGTCCGACACCGAGAGCAGTGCAAACCTCTTCCCCATGCGCTGCCGGTAGCCCCCACCTGCTTCGCCGTCAATCCGCGCCTCCTCCACACAATCCACACGGATTCCACCCAACCTCTTGCGCTTCGCACTCCGTGCCGCTCACACTCCGGTCCACCCACGCTGTCAACGCCATCTCTCGGAGCTGCCCCCCCATGCGCCTCACCCTCCTTCCCGCCCTCCTGCTCGCTGCGGCCACCGCGTTCGCCGCCTGCTCGACCGACGACGACCTCGACGCCTCCAGCACGATCGGTCCCGAGCCCTACATCCCGCCGACCAACTGCGTGCTGATGTCGGAAGCCGATGCCTGCAAGGCACTCTCGGACGCCATCACCGCCAGCAGCGGCATGCTGCAGTGCCCGCCCCTGACCACGAAAACCTGCCCCGAGTACATCCGCAGCCGCGTCGTCAACCACGAGGCCGACCTCCTCTACGACGAGGGGAGCATCACTGGCTGCACCCAGTTCTACCTCTCCTACTCATCGTGCGCGGACTTCGACAACCGCCCCTGCACGATCAAGTACTACCCCAAGGATCTCCCGACCGGTTGTCCCGATACGGATGCCGGACAGGATGGGGACTCCACCGGAGATGGTTCGCAAGACGACGGG
>JAKLDZ010000196.1 GCA_022703255.1 Myxococcota bacterium
CAGGATGGGGATGAGGTGTCCTCCATGGGTTCCACTCGCACCCTGCCCCTCCTGCCACTCCTGGTCGCCGGCATCGTCCAGCTGGCGGCTGTAGACCCCACCCCCAAGCCGGATGACCTCGGCAAGCCCGGCACGGGCGGCATGGGGGGAGTCGCGCGGGCTCCGGACGGCCAGAAGGCTCCCCAACACCACATTCCCTGAAGCCCGGTCGGGAAGTCGCAACCCCGACTATCGTCTCCCGCCGACACCTCCATTCCTCCCATGAAACCCAGCACATTCCCACTCGCATGTGCAGCAATTCTCGCGTGCGCATCCGTCGCAGCAGCCAGCGGCGTCGACCCCACCAGGCTCAGCCTGCCCAAGGGCCCAGGCTCCATCGAGGGCCTCGGAAGAAGCTTCGTTCCGTCGTTGGCGTCGGGGACCTCCAGCTACGGCGTGGAGATTGCTGTCCCTCCCGCCGTGGGGGGCTTCGGCCCCCGAATCGCTCTCGAGTACGACTCCGGAGGCGGGGTCACCGAGCTCGGAATGGGTTGGAGTCTGGGAGGGATTCCCAGGATTCGCGTGCGCACCGAGGAGGGGCTTCCGCGCTGGGACGGCACCGAAACGTGGGAGCTGTCCGGCCTTGGAACACCGTGCGAGCTGCTGCGTATCGACAAGTCGTTCTATCGACCGCGTTACGAGTCGGGTGCGTTCGTCCGGGTTCAGCGGAGCGCCGACGGCGGCACGTGGGAGGCCCGAGACAAGTCCGGAACGACCTTCCGGTTCGGCGGCGAGGGGTACACCGAAAAGGAAGGCAGCGCCAATGCCGCCTTCCTGCTTCGAGAGCAGCTCGACACCCATGGTCACAGGATTCGTTACGATTGGGACACGGCCTCCGGGTACGCGCTGCTGACTCGCGTGGTCTGGAACGAGCTCAACGATTCCCATCGAAACGAGCTGGCTTTCGCGTACGAAGAGCGGCCCGATCAACAGCTCAGGTTCAGCTCCGGAATACGCCAGGAGCTCACCAGAAGACTCAGGACGATCGACGTCACGCACGGCGGCAGCCTCGTGCGTCGCTACACCCTGGCCTACGCCCCCGGCTCCCACTCCAAACCCACATCCGTGGGAATGGTCGGCAGCGATGGCGCCACGGCTCTTCCCTCGCTGAAGCTCGAGTACACCCAGTGCTCCTTCGCCGCCGATGGCCAGATCACGACCATGACGACTCCTCCGGGCAGATCGCCGGCGGACCCGGACGTGGAGCTGGCGGACATGGACGGCGATGGGCTGCCCGACCTGCTGGTGGCGAAGGCAGGACAGTATCGGACTTACCTGAACCACGACGGCGAGAGCTGGCGACCGGGCACCGACTGGAGTCCGGGCGACAGCCCGTCGTTCTCCCTTTCCACGGCGGGGGTCCAGATTGCGGATGCCGACGGTGACGGTGCGGTGGATCTCCTGGCGAAGAGCGGCGTGGCCGAGTTCAAGTACTTCCCGGGCAAGTCCGCCACAGACTGGGGCGTCCCCGTCCAGATTCCCACCGTCCCGAACGTCACGTTCGAAGACCCCGACGTGCGATTGGCGGACATGGATGGCGACCGGCGTGTCGACGTGGTCGTGACGACGGCGGCCGGGATTGCCATCGGCTACAACCTCCAGGGGAAGGACTGGGCGCCCATCGAGGTGATCGGAGTGGTCGATAGCGCTCAGCCCCTGCGGTTCTCGGACGGCCACACCACGCTGTGCGACGTGAACGGCGACAGGGTGCAGGACCTGTGCTACGTGCGTCCCGGGGCGATGTCGTACTGGGTCGGACGGGGCCGTGGACGATTCGAGCCGCCGCAGTCCGCCAAGGGTGTTCCTGCCCATGACCCATCCGATCCTTGGCAATTGCACGACCTCGACGGCGACGGTTGGGCTGATTGGGTGCGTGTCGGAGTAACCACACTTCAATTCGCGCTTGCCACGGGAGTGGGCCAGTATGATGTCGCGCGCACGCTTGGCGGCGTGCCGGAGAGGGCGGCTGCAACGGCGGTTCGCTTCGCCGACATGAATGCCTCGGGCACGACCGATATCGTATGGATCGACGTCTCCGGGGCGCCGGACCAGGCGTGGAGGTATCTCGAGCTGTTCCCGAACGGCCGTGCCGGCCTGCTGAGCCGAATCGACAATGGTCTTGGAAAGGTAACCAACGTCTCCTACGCCTCGGCGGCCAAGGACGCCGCTGCCGCCCGCGCAGCCGGGAAGCCCTGGGTCGGCCGCATGAACGTGGCCATGGCGGTGGTCAAGCGAGTGGAGGTCGACGCCTCGCTGGGCGATCCGATGATCGCGATGGAGTACGTCTATCGCGACGGAACCTACGCGCCCCGAGAGCGTACCTTCGCCACTTTCGCAGGAGGCGCCGAGAGGCAAGTCGGTGACGAACACACGCCAACGCTCATTCTCGAGAGTACCTTCGACCCCGGAGTCGAGCATCGGACGCTCCGGGGAGCAGTGCTGAGAACCGAGGCCAGGGACGAGCAAGGCTACGTGTTCTCCCGCACGACCTCGCAGCATGCCACACGGTCGCTGGGCAAGTCCCAGGACGGGCGGGACATCGAGTACAGCTACAAGCGCGCCGAACTCATCGAGCACGTGGAGGGGTCTCCGAGCCCGGAGAGCCGAACGACGCTCACGGAGTGGGAGCAGGACGACTACGGCAATCTGACCACGGAATGGCGATGGGGCGAGGTCGTCGGCACCGAAAAGCTGGTGGGCGGAGACGAAGCGATCACGCGCAGAACCTTCGCCAACAACGTGGAGGACTGGATCCTCGGAAGGGTCGCCACCGAAGAGCTGATCGACGGCGCGGGAAGCCGCGTGTCGATGGTTCGAAGTTACTATGATGGTGCGCCCTTCCAGGGGCTGACCCTGGGACTTGTCGCGCGCGGAGACCTGTCGAGGGTGGAGGAGTGGGTCGGCCCCAGTCCCGACTCCTTCGAGCTGGAGAGCTCGATGGCCTACGACAGCGACGGCCATCTGACCGAGACGAAGGACTCCCGGGGCGGGGGACGCCTTTTCGAGTACGATCCGGTCGACCGTGTCGTCCTTCGCGCCGAGGGAGTGAAGCTCGACGGCCGGACCCTGAGGGTGGCATCCACCGGCGACGCAGCGATTGGCAGGCCGCTGTCCATCACGGGATACGACGGCCAGACGACGACGCTGCGGTATGACGCGCTGGCAAGGCTCGTCGCGATGGAGCGGCCGGGAGACTCCCCTGGGGCGCCCTCCGTACGCTATTCCTACGAGACGCTGCCCGGTCTCTCGCGCGTGATCACCGAACGTCGCGTCTCCCTCGGCGGTGACCTATGGGAGCGCACGGAGGAGCTCTACGACGGCCTCGGGCGGCGTCGCGCGGCCCTCACCAAGGCCGACGAAGGCACATGGGCTCTCGGCGGTGTGGTGCTGTTCGACCGCCGTGGTGAGCAGCGCAAGCAGCTCGACACGAAAGCGATCCCCACCAGTGAGCGCGACACCCTCGACATTCTGAAGGACGGCCCGGGGGTCGAATTCTGGCGCGATGCAATCGCGCGACCGACGGAGACCGTCTCGCGACTCGGCACGGTCGTCCGCAATCGCTACTCTCCCTTCTCCGTGGGGCATTGGGACGGCGCGCAGGCGGACCTTTCTTCGCCTTATGAGCATACCCCTGTCGTCACCGCAAGCGACGGCCTCGGGCGCACCGTGCTGGTGAGACGAACGCTTCAAGGCGCGCCAGTGGACAGCACCTTCGAATACGATGCCGCGGGAAGCCTGGTGGCGAGAGTCGATCCGGAGGGAAACGTCTCGCGCTACGCCTACGACGGCAGGCGCAGGCTCATCGTGGTGGATGACCCGGACACGGGAGAGCGGAGCTTCTCCTACGACGCCACCGGCAATCTGCTCGAGGTCAAGCGCCCCGATGGCTCCCGCGTAGTCTACGCGTACGATCTTGCAGGTCGCGAGCTGTCCGTGGACATGGGGGGTGACGGCTCGACGGAGGTGACGCGGATCTGGGATCTCGATCCGGCCAACCCTCAAGACGAGTCCTTTAGAGGGCGTTCCGTGTCGGTTTCGGACCCGACTGGCTCCAAGCACTTCGCCTATGACGCCCGAGGGCGCGTTGTGCGCACGGAGCAGGTCGTCGATGGCCGCGGCTACACCTTCGACTCCGCGTACGACAACCTCGATCGTCTCATCCTGAACGGATATCCGGATGGCTCGTCGATTCGGATCCGATTCAATCTGCTGGGTCAACCCGTCGAGTACGGGAGAGCCATTCGTGTGGGATACGATCCTGACGGCGTCGAGAGCTCCCTGCAGTTCAACACCGCAGTGGTCGCGGAGCTGAAGCACGACGAAGATCAACGGCCTGTGGAGTTGAAGATCGTCTCTCCCTCCGGCTCCGAGATCGAACACCTGAGTTGGCGGTTCGACGGCGCTGACAACCCGCTGGAGGTCGACGACCTTCGTGTTGGGATCGCTGCCGACGCGGACCGGACCGAGCACTACTCGTACGACAATCTCTACCGCCTGCGAAAGGCGCAAGCGCCCTGGGGATGGGCGGAGTGGGCCTACTCCCCAAGCGGCAACACCTTGTCGCGTTCCAGCTCCGTGCCCCTCCTCCACGCGGGAGACCTGGCCTTCGGTCAAGGAGCCGGCCCCCACGCCATGACACGTGTCGGCACCCGAACGATCTCCTACGATCTCCTCGGGCGCATGAAAAGCGACGGCGAGCGTTCCTACGGCTGGAACGAGCTCGACCAGCTGGTGCGCGTGGAGAGCGTGACCGGTGGCGCCGTGACGAGCCGATACGATGCCGATGGCATCAGGATTGTCCGCGAGGAGGCGACCTCGGGGGGCGCACAGGACACCGCCTGGTTCCTCTCGCCGTGGGCCGAGGTGAGAAACGGCAAGCTCGTTCGATACGTCGTTCACGGCGGGAGGCGGGTTGCACGACTCGCGGATGCGACAGGGCGACCTCCCACAGGGGCGCTGCGCTCTCGGGGATCGGGACCGGCAGCGGGATCGAGGCCGCACGAGCTGAGCCTCGCGTTGCTGCTCCTGTCTGGCGTTCTCCTGATGGCTGTCGGGAGGACCTGTCGCATGGTGACACCGCGGCTGAGGGGCGCAGGGGTAGCCCTGGCGCTTGCGCTGTGGGGGTGCTCCGACAGCGCGTCGCCCCAGGCCGCGCAGGCAGCCACGGACCCCGAGGGGACCGTCATCGAGTTCGGCTCCGATGACACCCTGCTGCACCACGATCCCTTGGGCTCACTGCTCGCCGAAACCAGCGGCGTGGGGGCCCCAACCGCTGCCTTCGCGACCTATCCCTACGGTCTGGTCCGGTACGACACGTCATCGGAGACCCGCAAGTTCGCGGGCGCTCCGCGAGACGAGAGTGTCTATCTCGATGCAATGGGGCGACGATTCTACGCTCCAGATCTGGGGGTGTGGACGAGTCCGGATCCGGCGGCTTTGGAATCGCCAGAGAGCTGGGCGCGCGACCCCCGTGCTCCCGCGAGCCCCTATGCCTACGGGAACCTGTCTCCGATCTCTTCGCTGGATCAGGATGGTGATTGGGCCGGGGCCGTCCTGGCGGCCGTGGTCGTCGTCGGAATGGGCGCCCTCGTGCAGCACAGCGACGACTGGGCTGGGCATGCAATGGCGGCCTCTCTGGCGGCAGCGCCGTTGATCCCAGCGAACGCCTATCGCGCCGCGGCCGTCATGGCCGCAACCCAGGTCAAGAGCAGCGATGACGTGGCGGGGCACCTGGAGGTGGCGTCCATCGCGGCCGGCGGGATCAAGCCTGCGCCCGCTCCCGTTGCCCCACCGCCGAGAATCGCTGCAACCCGACCGAACCCGGCTTCCGCCCCCAAGGCAAGGCCCGCTCCGGTTGCGAAGCCGGCCACGCCCAGCGGTCTTTGCTTCGTGGCCGGTACCCTCGTTACGACGGCCGCGGGGCTGGTTCCGATCGAATCGCTGCACGTCGGAGACCGAGTCTTGACCATGGGTGACGATTCGGCGGCCTCGACGTCGGTCGACGAGACGTGGCGTGACGTGCGGGCAGCGATGCCCAACCCGGATGGAAGCGGCGACGTCATCGAGCTGGAGATGCTCCGGCCATCGCAGTGGCTGAGCGAGGTTGGGGCAGCGGAAGGCAAGTGGATCGGGCTGAGCTTGGACGAGCTCGAGCTGATCGGCCCGGCGCAGATCCTGTCGATCGATCCGGTTCCGGAGCCGAGGCAGGGGCCGGGGCATGTCGTGCTCGCGACGATGAGCCACTGGAACGGCTATGTGCTGGATCTGCGGCTCGAGGGAACGGGCGAGGTGTTGGGGGCGACGGACACGCACCGGTTTCTCTCGCTGGAGCGCGGCGACTGGGTGCCGGCGCGAGAGCTGGAGGAGGGGGAGCTGCTGGCCGGGCGACAGGGACCGGTGCGGCTCCTGTCCATTGCGGCGAAGCCCGGCGTTCACCGCGTCTTCAACCTCGAGGTCGAAGGCGAGCACAGCTACACCGTTTCCCGCGCAGGCGTCCTGTGTCACAACACGAATCCCTGTGCGAAGCCCGGTGGTGCGTCGCGGGGAGGACCGATCGCAGGGAAGTCGGGTCCGGTCTTCAAGACCACGAAAGAAGCCGCCCAGGCAGCGAACGGGCTGGGGTTCAGCCGAATCAAGGAGACCTCCAACGGGCAGGCTGTCTTCTCCGATGGCAAACGATTCATCACCCGAGACGTCGACGGGCACAATGGAGGCGCATGGAAGATGGCCGACAGTGTGAAGAACCTTGGCAAGAAGGAGACGCGGCTGGGAACATTTGATTCTAACCTCAACAGAATCGGTGACTGACGTGGCTGGCTTTCGAGTGACGAAATACGACCCTGATCGTCGATTGCCCAATGGCACCTACTCCAGAGACGAGTGGACAAGCGTGAGCGATATCGGTCGAGCGTATGGCGGGCAAGTCTTCAATTGTGCCGACTACCTTCGAGTGGAGACATCGTATGTGCTGGCTGTGCAACGCTTCCTTGATGCCGCACACGTTGGCGCGCTTCGAGTGAGCGACCTCCAAGTAAACGAGATTGGCGTCGGGAGGAATCCTTGCGAGTTGGTCGGGGAAGTGCGGGAGCACATTGCCTCGGTGGTCGATGGTGCGGAGGTACGTGGGAAGGACCTGGAGTGGATCATTCGCCTGGCGCTTAGAGAGGTGTTGTGGTGCCGGCTCAAAGGCGAGCAAGGATTCTATGTTCACTTCGGATACGACTACTACATGTACGTTGGATCCGAAGCTCTGGTAGCTGTCCCTCCGCAGATCCCTGCAGGGGTCTTCGTCGAGGCTTGTGAATCCCCCTATCACGGAGAAGAGGCCGCCTCCAACGAGGAGTCAGGTTGAACCCCGCGGGTTGAGAAGGTGTCGTCTTCGTGACCATCGACTCGAAGACACATGAGCGACCGGCCCCGCATTGTCGGATCTGGCTGAAGGATGTTCGACCCAGGACGGGACAGCGGCGCGGGACATCCTCGCGACCGCACGACCCCGCGCGCATTGCGTCCGCCCCATGGCCCCGCGGTGGACGATGGCCCGCGCAGCCCGTAGCATTGACACGATGTCCCGAGTGCACCTGCGTTCCGTCATCGTCGCGTCCCTCCTGGCGCTGGCGGTCGCGTCCACGATCTCGCCTGCGGCCTCTGCCGCCCCCGCGGACCTCTGGTCCGTCCTGCCCTTCCAGGCCGACGGCGTCGACCCCAACGTCGCCGCCACCTTCCGCTCCCTGCTCGAGCAGGACCTCGGCGCCCGCAACCACGCCAGGTTCGTCCCCGCTCCCGCGCCCTGCCAGGAACCCTCCTGCGCCCATGCCGCCAGCGCTCGCCTCGGCGTCCGTGTCGTCGTCTTCGGTTCCCTGCAGCCCCTCGGCACCCGACTCCTCGTCTCCGCTACCGCCGTCGACGGCGCCACCGGCGCGATCCTCGCCTCCGATCGCATGGGCGTCGATCGCGTCGAGGACCTCGAGGCCGTCGCCCGTCGCCTCGCAGAGAGCCTCACCTCCGGCAGACCCGCCGCGAGCAACGCGGAGATCGGGACCGTCACCCACGCCGAGACCCAACCCCCCGCGAGACGCGCCCTGATCACCGCAACGTCGCTGCGTGTCGGCGGAGTGCTGCCGCTCACGCGCGACGGCTACGCCGGGCTGGGGACCGGGATGGCGTTCGACCTGGGGCTGTGGCTCGAGGCCCGGCACTTCGCGTTCGAGCCGCGGATCGGCGTGCGCTTCGACGTCAACGAGTACGAGCGCGGTTCCTACGTGGAGGTGCCCTTCGACTTCGGAGCCTTCGCCATCTTCGGCCAGGGGGACTTCGCTCCCCTCGTCGGCGGCGGCGTTGGCCTGCACTACCTGCACGAGGCGCAGCGTCAGCGCATCACGCTCGGCTCCACGATGAGCGCCGAGCACGTCGGCACGCGCGAGCAGGGGGCCTGGGGATTCGCCGCCTTCGGGCGCGCGGGATTGTTGCTCATGCGCACCTACCGCGCGCGCGTGCTGCTGGCCGGTGACTACAACGCAACCTTCGTGGAGCTCAACGGTGGACAAGTTGCCCAGTCCTTCGTCTTCGGCCTGTCGGCGATCCTCTAGATCGCCCCAGCGCCTCGCCCGCTTCGCCGCGCGCTGCGCCCGCGTGTCCTCTCTCGCGGTCGTCGTGGTGTCTTCGTGCTCCGAAGACGATCCCGCCAAGGACATCGACGCGTGCATCGAGGAGAGCATCGCGCAGGGGCGCACCGCGAACTGGACGCAGGGGGTCTGGCGCATCGAAGGCTCCGGCGAGCGCAGGAGCTGCGCCGATGAAGCCTTGAACACCGATGAGTTCGAGCTCGGCTCGAAGGCCATCCGCGTGCACCAGCAGGGCCACTACCTGTTCCTCGAGAACCCCTCGCTGCACCCGGGGTTCTCCCTGTCGGGCAGGGTCGGAGACCGCTGCATCCACATCTACACGAGCGAGGAGACCCCCTACGGCACCGTGCGCTACGACCTGCCCGCGCGCTTCCTCGGCAGCTCGAGCTTCTCGGGCGAGCTGCGCTCCAGCGGTCCCCGAGGCTGCGAAGGCAGCGGCGAGTTCTCCGTCTCGGTCCGCCTCGACCCCGTCCCTCCCTCCGCCGTCACCCCCGCACCCGCCGATGCCGGCGTCACCGACGAGATGCTCTGCTTGAGCTGCCGCAATGGCTGCGACCACGTCGAGCCCGAGTACGTCGCCGAGTGCAAGGCCGGCTGCGAACAGCTCGTGTGCGGCAAGAAGCCCACCGACGCGGGCGCCGATATCGACGCAGCCGAATCCGGCGTGCCCGCGGATGCGGCCGACGATGCCGAGGACGGCGACGCATCGGACGACGCTGCGACGGATGGTTCGGAAGGCGACGCATGGGACGACGCCGCCGATGACGCTGACGACGACGCATCGGATGACGCTGCGACAGATGGTTCGGTAGACGACGCAGCGGACGACGTCGCGGACGATGGTGCGGCGGATGTGGAGGGCGACGGCGCTTTCGACGGGGGCGTCGAGGACGCGACGCCGGACGCGTCGGAGCCGGCCTACGCGCTCTGGGACGGCGTGGTGGAGCTGCCGGACCCGGGTGATCTGAAGTCGGGCGCGTGCGCGGTCGGGAGTGGGCGGGGTGCGACGGGGCCGGGCGCCGCGTGGCTGCTCGTCGCGGCCGCGCTGGCGGGATGGCGCAGGCGGCGGGGGGCGTCGTGACGCGCCAGGGGTCGCCGCCATGCTGCTTTGCAGCAACGCGCGTTCAGGATGCGCAGGCCTGATCTGCCGATGTTGACAGCCGCGCGGTAACGCGTTAGGTCATCGTTTGTTGCGGTGCAGCAATCCGCAGGTTGTCGAAAGGAGAACGCGATGGATCCGAACGCGCAGAGCAAGGCCGCCCGCCTCACGAACAAGGTCGGGGATCTGCTCGCTCGGGGGGGAGAGAAGTACTTCTCCGGAGCGCAGGACGCGGTCCGGATGGTGGGGCTGACCAGCTACGCGAGCCACCACGCGATGATGGGCGGGGTGGTGCCCGCGCTGCAGGCCTGGATCGGCATGCAGGCCACGCTGGGCAACACCTTCGCGGGGGCGCTGCAGGGCAAGACCACGCTGCCCGAGGCGGTGGTTGCGAGCTCCAAGCGGGTGCGTGCCGGCTTCCGCTACTACGAGCTCGTGCACCGTCTCGGACCGGAGCTGTTCGGCTCGGCGCGGTTCGAGGGGGAGGAGGTGCTCTACGAGGACGACATCCTGCG
>JAKLDZ010000197.1 GCA_022703255.1 Myxococcota bacterium
GCGCCTGCTCGACCGCGAGGTCGAGGCTCCCAAACGCATCCTGGAGATCAACGGCGACCACCCGTTCGTGCAGAACCTGACCGCGATCGTGGAGAGCGAGACGGGCTCCGACCGCGTGCAGGTGTTCGCCGAGCTCCTGCTCGATCAGGCGCTGTTGGCCGAAGGGATGGTGCCGGACCCGTCGGGGCTGCTCAAACGAATGCAGCAGATCATGACGCTCGCGAGCAAGGCCCCTTCGGGCGAGCCGTCCTGAGGGCGGCTCACCCCGGCCCCTTCCCGCGAGAAACACCTACTGCTTGGATGCGTGCAGCTCGCGAATGACCTCGCGCACGAGGTGGTAGGTTCGCCTGGCCGATTCGATCGACACCTTCTCGTCGGGGCTGTGCACCCCGGTGATGTCCGGCCCCACGCTGATGAGGTCCATGCCCGGGTACTTCGACTGCAGCGCACCGCACTCCAGCCCCGCGTGGATCTCGAAGACCTTCCCGTCCTTGCCATACTGCTCCCGATACTTGTGCTGGAACAGCGCCAGCAGCGGCGAGTCGTAGTTCGGCGCCCACCCGGGCACCACCCTGCCGCCTTCGACTGTTGCCCCATTGCCCCCCGCAATCCCGCGATACGTGGTCTCGAGCTTCTCCAGCTCCGCGCTCGACGGCGACCGGCTCATCATCGTGAGCTCGATTCGTCCGTCCTGGGAATCGCGCGCCATGGCGAGGTTGTTGGAGACGAAGGGCTGAGTGGGATCGAGCTGAGAGGCGACGATGACGCCGCCCGGGAGTTGGTCGAGCAAGGCAACGAGTCGATCGGAAGCACGTGAGGTGAGCGGGAGACCGGACGCGGTGGTGGGGGCTGCGTCGAGCTTCAGCCCCGGATCCTCCTGGGTCGCGAGCTTCCGCTGCAGCGCGGACAGCTCGCTTCGGAATCGATCGAGCTGGCTCGCGGGGAGTCCCACGACCCCCTTGCTTGCGGAGGGGATCACGTTGGGGGCAGTGCCGCCGGTCAAGCCGAAGACCACGCCTCCCAAGGCCTTGACCGCGGAGAACACGTGTCCCAGTACCTTAAGGGCGTTCGTCCTGCCACGATGGATCTCGACGCCCGAATGGCCCCCTTTGAGGCCGTCCACGGAGACCTCGAGCGCCGCGAGGCCGGCAGGAGCGGGGGCGCGCTCGGCCTGGAGACGCACGCGGAAGTCGCGCGCACCGGCGGAGGCGATAGTGAAGTAGCCCTCTTCCTCGGAGTCGATGTTGATCAGGTACTTCGCGCGAAGCCAGCCGGGCGCGACCCCCTCGATCCCTTCGAATCCCTTCTCCTCGTCCACGGTGAGCAGCACCTCGAGAGGGCCGCTGACCTCTTCGGCGAGGGCGAGGGCGTAGGCGACACCGATTCCGTTGTCCGCGCCCAGCGAGGTGGTCTTGGCACGGATGAAGTCGCCTTCGCGCACGAGGTGGATCGGCTCGTGAGCGAAGTCGTAGGGAGCGCCGTCCCTCGATACGCACACCATGTCCATGTGGGCCTGCAGCCCCACCACGGGCCCCGGCGCGTCGGGGTTGACCCGCAGAAGGACGTCGCCTACCTCGTTGACCTCGCAAGCGAAGCCGCGCTTGTTGGCGAAGTCCTGGGCGTAGGCGCGCACGCCCGCCTCGTTGCCGCTCTCGCGCGGGATGCGTGCGAGGTCGCCGAAGACGCGCCACATCGAGGCAGGCTCGAGCCCCACGAGTGCGGGGTCCATGGTCCGGGCATCGGCAGCGGTAGAGGTCGAATCGTGCGCCATCGGCTCTTTCTCCGTGGAAGGGGAGGTTCCTGAATGAGAGCCCGCAGGCTACACGCGACCGCGCGCATCGTCATCAGGGTTGAAGACAGCGGAGCAGCGGGCAGTCATTGCGGTGGGAGGGGGAAGCGTTCGGGAGGCGTCGCCCGGCTCATCCGAGGGAGAGCGTGGCTTCGGGGGCGGCGCCGTGCACGACGGTTCGGATCTCGAAGTCGGGCGGATTCGCTATGGCCTTCTTCACCGCGCACTGGTCCGCCGCGCGCTGCACGGCGTCCCGGTACTTCTCCGGGAACGACGGGGGTACCTGCACGTCGATTCGAACGCGCGCCAGCCTGTGCGTGGCAGGATCCCATTCGTGCTTCTGCACGAGCTTGATCCCGTCGGTCGGGATTCCTCGCGCCTGGCAGAAGCCCAGCACGTAGATACCAGCGCAGGTCCCGAGCGACGCGAGGAACAGCGAGAAGGGGGCCGGCGCGGAACCATCTCCCCCGCCTTGCGGCGGCTGATCGGTCTTCACGGTGTAACCGTCAAATGCCGCGTCCACTCGCTTGCCACCCGGGAACGAAATCGTCATCTCCATGACCGTCTTCTCCTGTCTACGGCACGTACGAGCCGACAGCTGGAAAAAGGGTTCCGGACACGCGCAGGGCGCCGAAAAGGCGGCGCGCGGCGGACCGGACCGCGCCTCTCCGACCCCGGGTTCCACCGCTCGCGTTGCGCCAACCGGTCGGATAGGCTGCGGGCATGAACCCTCGCGCGCTCGTCCACTGCTCGCTCCTGACGACAAGCCTGTTGATCGCAAGTCGTGCCGGCGCAGCCGAACACGTGATCGACGACTTCGAGAGCGCGGGGGCGCCGGCTCCGTGGGTGTTTTACGACGGCGCGGAGTTCCCCGGAGCCAAGGGCTCGCTCGCGTCGAGCCCGGGCCACGAGGGGAAGGGCGCTCGACTCTCCTACGACCTGTCGGGCGGCGGCCAGTATGTCGCGGCCAGCCTCTCCCTCGACACGCCCGTCGCTGCCAAGGCCCTTGCCGTGTGGATCAAGGGTCCACCCGCGATCCGCGTGACCCTGCGCGTGGTGGACGACACAGGGCAGACGCTTCAGCTCCCGGCCCAGCGTCCCCTGTACGCCTGGGACTCCGCGGCCTGGTATCGGGTGGTCGTGCCGGTCACGGAGTCGAGTCAGCATTGGGGCGGAGCCGACGACGGGGTGCTGCACGGATCGGTACACTCGATGTCGGTGCTTGCCGCGGACCCGTACGAGCCCGGGGCGGTGGGAGCGGTGGACTTCGACGAGGTCATGTGGCTCGACGAGGTTGCGTTCGCGCTGGATCCGGCGACGATGGTGCGGGCGCCGGTGCCAGCGGGGGCGGCGCGCCTGCGCGATCGGTTGGGTGCGAACATCCACTTCACGTCCGATGACAAGGCGCTCGACGCGTTGCGGGACGCGGGGTTTCGTTGGGTGAGAATGGATCTGTTCTGGAGTACCGTCGAGCACCAGGGGGCTTATGACTTCAGCGCCTACGATGGATTGGTGAATGCGCTCGAGTCCAGGGACATGCAGGCGCACTTCATCCTCTGCTACGGCCATGAGGATCACGCGAGCGGTCCCGGGTGGGCGCCGCAGACCGACGCGGAGGTCGAAGCCTTCGGAGACTACGCCCAGGCCGCGGCGGAGCACTTCGCCGCGAAGCCGGTGCAGTTCGAGGTCTGGAACGAGGCCAATATCGAGGCGTTCTGGAAGCCGGCTCCCGACGTGACCCGGTACACCGCGCTCGCCAAGGAGGCGGTCCACCGCGTCCACCTCGGCAATCCCTCGGCGCTCGTTTCCACCACCGGCACCGCAGGCGTCGATCTCGAGTTCCTGCGCGATTGCCTCGCCCAGGGCTGCGCGGACGAGGCTGACGCCGTGGGGGTGCACCCCTACAGGCAAGGGGGGCCGGAGTCGGCGGGGCAGGAGATCCTCCGGCTTCGCGAGTTCATCGCCGCGGCCGTTCCCGCGAATCCGCCGGTGTGGCAGACGGAGTGGGGCTACAGCTCGACGTGGTACGGCGACGGGCATGCTCAGGAGTCACGTGAGCGGCAGGGGGTTCTGGCCGTACGCGAGGCGCTGACGAGCTGGGGGCTCGGGTTCCCGCTGGCGGTGTATTACGACACGCGAGACGACGGGACGGATCCGACGGAGAAGGAGCACAACTTCGGACTGCTGACCCACGAGTACGGGGACAAGCCCGCGATGGTGGCCCTGCGCACGCTGTCGGGCTTCGCCGCGGACCGCTCGCTCTCGGCCTTCGGCGTGGCATCGCCCTCGAGCCTCCACGTGATGGAGCTCGAAGGGGCCGCCGATCGCGTGTACGTGCTCTGGAGCTCGGCGGAAGGGACTCCGGTGCCGGTGCGTCTGCCGGCAGGGGCATCGGTCCGGAGCGCGATGGGAGATGCGCTGACGCCGGATACCGAGGGCGGGGTCGCCAGCGTGATGATCGACGAGAGGAGCGGGCCGGTCTACGTGGTAGTGCCGAAACCCGTCGAAGCAGACGCAGGAACACCCGCCGAAGCGGGAGCGGAGGCCGCGGCCGACGCGTCGGAGGCGAGCGTGCCGGACGGGTCGGTGGGAGATGCGGCCTCGGGCGAGGCTGGTTCGGGCGGGGAAGGGGTTGAAGACGACGGTGGATGCGGATGCGAGACAGTTGGGGAACGGGGGCGAGGAAGCGCGGGGTGGATTGCAGCGCTGGGGGTCGCGCTTGCGCGCTGGCGCCGGCGTCGCGGATGAGTCGTTGTTGCGAAAAGCCTGCGAGGGCGCGGGGGCTCGGCTTGTCACGGGCGGCCGAGGCCTGCCCGGAGGGGGGTTCAGCGGGGTTTGCCCTTGCAGTCGGTGACGATGGATTCGAAGGAATCGGCCAGGGCCTTCTGGCGAACTGCGGGGTCGGCGATGCTGGCGAGACCGCGGGGTATGGGGCACTCGGGCTGCTGGAAGCTCTTCCAAGCTGCGGCGCAGTCCCCCGCGCGCCCAAGACAGGTGGAGCCCGCCGTACAGGCCACCAGGACTGCACTCTTGATCTGCTCGTCGCGATCGTCGCGGGGTGAGACCTGCGGCGAGAGCTTGCGGATCGTTGCGATGCGAGCGCTGCAATAGGCGGGATCGCGGGTGGAGGTATAGGCGCCCTGGGAGAGCTCGAAGACGGATTGGAGCATCTGGTCGCGGGGACTCATGTCACCGCCGCGGCAGTACATGGAGGCGACGCCTTCGACGGACCTTGCGACGAGCTCGGGAGAGAGCCTGCTGTTGTCGCTGTACCAGGCCTCGGCGCGCTGCTTTCCGGCCTGACACTTGCCGGAGGCCATCTCGCACATGGCCCGGGTCATGGCGGCGCGCGCCTCGGTCTTCGAATCGAGCGCGCGAGCGCGGTCGAGGTCCGCCAGGCAGCCCGCGCCGTCGTCCTTGTTCAGCTTGCGCATGGCGGTGTCGATGAGCTCGCCCGCTTCGATCACGCGCAGGGCTCGATCACCGGAGGCGGCGGGGGCGGGCTCGCCGGGCTGGGAGGGAGTCACGGGATTCCCGCGCTCCGGGGCGATTCCCTGGGCGGGTTGCGCGGGCGTCTCGCTGGGAGCGGGGCGGGCGGGGCCCGGCGCCGGATTGCACGCCATGACGCAGGCAACCGGGGCGATTGCTGCCATGAGGCCGAAGGCGCCGAGCCGGGTCGTCATCGATTCCTCCTCAGATCTTCCCCTTGCAACTCGAGATCAGCGACTCGAAGGTCGACTTCATGATCGTCGCCTTCTGCTTCTCGTCCTTCACCTTCTCGAGCGTGGCCTTGGGGTAGCCGTCCACGAACACCTTCCACGCCGCGTTGCAGTCGCCCGCCTTGGCCATGCAGGCCGCGCCCATGTGATACAGCGTCCGGTCCAGGTCCTTCAGGCGCGTGTCGTCGTCGTCCTTCGGCTTGACCGTGGGCTGCAGGCGCTTGGCGGTGTCGTAGGCTTTCTGGCAGAACGCGACGTCTTTCTTCGCCATGTACGCGCCCTGCTGCAGGTCGGTGAGCGCTTTGAGCATCTGGTCGCGCGGGGACATGCTGCCGCCCTGGCAGTGCATTCCGGCGAAGGCATCGACGGTCTTGTCGATCTGCTCGGGGCCGGCGAAGCCGCCACCGGCCTCGAGGGTCTTGCGCATGAGTGCCTTGCCGGCGTCGCACTTGCCGGAGTTCATCAGGCAGACCGAGCGGAAGTGGGCCGGAGTGCCGGACTTGGGATCGGTGGACTGGTGCTTGGCGTCGAGCTTGTCGTAGGCGTCGAGCTCCTTGAGGCAGCCGGCGCCGTCCTTCGCGTTCATCTTGGTCTGGGCCGTGCGCAGCAGCTCACCGGCCTTGCCCTGGGCCTCGATCTTCTGATCCACCTTCGCCGCAGCATTCAACGACTCGGGAGTATCCTCCGCCTTCTGCGCGGTCTTCTCGGGGTTCTCCCCCTCCTTGATCTGACGGAGCGTCAGGCGGACCGGGACCTTGCACCCCTCGATCTCCTTGGCCGAGTCGGACTTGCAGGTCGCGAGGTCGCCGCCCTTCTTCTCGGCCTTCGTCTCGCTCTTCTTCGAAGCCTCGGCGCCGAACCCGTACACGCTGCCGCCGCCTTCGACGGTCAGGGACTTGGCGGAGCCGAGCCCGAAGGCGCCGAGGTTGTAGTTGTAGACGAAGTGCGTCGCCCCCTTGCATCCCTCGATCTTCTTCAGGTCGTCGGAGTATACCGCGTCGCGCGTCGCCGAGCGCGTGCCCGCGACGTAGTACTCCATGTGGAACTTCTCGCCCGAAGACACGCGCCCACCGAGGGTTGCCACGCCCAACGGGAGTTTCGCCACCAGCTCGTTCTCGTCGTTGATGTCGATCCTCTCGAGCGATCCGCTGGTCCACTCCACCGGCTTGTAGGAGCCGAGGGACCCCTTGACCGAGTCGTCGTTGCAGTGGTCGAGCACCTTGAGGTCGCACCCCTCGTACTTCACGAAGATGATGTCGTTCTGCGCGCGCGCCTCGAAGCTCGACATGTCGGTGGCGTCCCACTCGATGATGAACGGGCGCTCGTGGTTCTTGGCGTCGCACTTGCCCTTCAAGGCCTCGGGCGTGGGAACGCGCGTCCCGGAGTCCTTGGGCAGCGAGGGCCCGCAGCCGAGCACGATGGTGGAAACGACGATCGAGATGCCAAGAACTGCTTTGCTCATGATGTCCTCACCGCGCGCCTGCGGCCCGGAGTCGACGGGGATCGTGCGGGGGGGGGGTCGAGGGACCCATTCCGAGGCGCGCACGCGGTAGCTATCACGAGTCGCGGCCTGGCTCAATCGGTGCAGTCGGGGGAGTGCACAGGAGCGTGACTTGCGCGGGAAGAGCAAGCGGAGATCGGCACCCCCTACACCGAGCCATCGAGATCCGATCAGCCCACGGTGATCAACCAGACGATCGACGCCCAGCTCACCTGGCTCGACGGCCTGCTCTGAGACCGCCGCGCGGAGGTGCCTCGCGGACACGGGCGCGCGCGTAGCCCCTGGGGTTCGCGCGCCGCGGCGTGGTATGTCTCCGTGGGCACACCATGGACCGCGAACGCATCGGAATCCTCGCTCACCGGCACTTCATGCGCGATCTGCCGCGTGAGCTCCGCCCCGCGGTCCATGCGACCCTGCAACGCCTCACCCGCATCGAGCGCTCCCGCTGGCACGCCGCCGGCGTGCGGGTGAAGAAGCTCGAGGGATTTTCCTGGCCGGTGTTCGAGGCGAGGCTCAACGACGGCGACCGGTTGATCTTCACGTTCAACCGTGCGCTGAGCGAGGAGGAGCGTGAACCGACGCTGCACGTGGTGCTCTGGTACGCGGGGCACCACGACGACGCGGTCCGCACGGCGGGGAGGCGGATGGGACTGCAGCAGGCGAGCGAGGCAGACCTGTCGGAGCTCGACGCCGACGTCAACGCGCTCGGCCTGACCTGGGACGGGGTCGAAAGGCTGGGCGGTCCGGAGGTGCTCTCCCATGGGAGCGTCTCCGATGCCGACGCCTATGTCGAGGTATTCGACCGAGAGAATCGGGAGCAGCTCCGGGGCGTGGGGGCCCTGGTGGAGATATCGGAAGACGACATCGATCGTTGGGCGGAGAGCCAGCTCGATCCGCTGCTGCACCTGACGCCGCAGCAGCGGGGGCTGACGCGAACGGGGCAGGATCGCCCGGTATTCCTGCGGGGCGGCGTGGGGACGGGCAAGACGACGGTGCTGCTGTATCGCATGCTCAAGCTCCTGCTCCAGGGGTCGATCCATCGTCCGGTGTTCCTCACCTACTCGAGGAGCCTCGCGGGCTGGTGCCGTTCGCTCTTCCGGAGGCTTCCCGGGTACCACGGCTGGGAGGTGGAGTTCACCAGCTTGAGCGGCCTGGTGAAGAAGCTGCACCCAAGCGTCGCACCCGCGGGAGACAAGCGGGAGCTCGCCCGGATCTGGCACCAGCGCCGGTGGGGGGGGGATCCCGACGCCGCGTGGAGGGAGCTGAGAAGGATGCGGGGTTCGGCCGCATTCCACGGGCGTCAGCCGATGACCGGCGCGGATCTGCCCGCGGGCGCCGACGCGGCTCTCGTTGCAGCGTATTCTGCCTACCGCAAGCATCTGGGCGGTCGGCCGGACATCATGGACCTGATCTGGCAGTCCTACGAAGCGTTCTCCTCTCCGAAACGGGCGGGCGCGCTGCCATTCGATGCGGTCTTCATCGACGAGGCCCAGGACCTGACCCCGGTCGAGTGGCTGGTCTGCATCCTGATGGGAGATCGTCCGGAGCTGGCGTTCTTCTGCGCGGACGAGGCGCAGGACGTGTTGGACACGCGATTCACGTGGGAGGGAGTCGAAGCGGCGTTGAAGCTGATCGGGCACCGAGCGCCGCGATTCTCGGAGGCGCGGCTCGAGGGCAACGAGAGGAACTCCGCGCCCGTCATCGCGTTCCTTCGCAGGCTGTCGGAGCACTTCGAGCTGCCCCGTACACCGGAGTGCTCGGGGGCCAGGCCCGGCCCCGTGCCGGCGGTGATCGCCGCCTCCCGCGCCGAGGCCGAGCGCGTCGCCCTGCAGGCAGGCTGTCCCATCCTCCTCGATCTGGGCGCGAGAAAGACCTCCCAGCTGCGAGGCGAGGGGGGCGAAGCGGAGCCCTTCTGGTGCCTGGATCTCGACGGCATCAAAGGGCTGGAGTTCCAGGTCGTGCCGGTCTGGCTCCCCTATGCGTCGTGGCCGCGCGATGCCAGGGAAGCACGCCGGCTGTACACCGGCCTGAGCCGTGCCATGCAACTGCTCGTCGTCTTCACGCCGCCCTCCGTTTCCCCGGAGCTCGAGGCCCTGGGCGCTCACCCATCCTGCTGCGGTGATGTCGCGCGGTTGCTCGAGAGCCATCGCGAGTTGACGAAGCTCGACCGCGAGGCGGTGCTGCGTTGGGCTGAGATCTCTCTGCAGGATGCGACACGCTGGGTCGCTGACGGTCGCTGCTCGTGGGAGGAGTGCCGTTCCCGATTCCCTGCCTGGGCAGGCGAGGTGTCGCTGGATCAGGCTACCGCCTGGGTCGATTCGGGCCTCTGCACCTGGGACGTGTTCCGCAAGCGTCTGGCAGAGTGGTCGTCGAGCGCGACGGCTGCGCAGGCGGCACGATGGGTGTGCGCCGGACTCTGCGATCGCAGGGAGTTCGAGGGACGCATCGCGCGGTGGGCGCGCAGCGCGAGCCTGGAGCAGGCCGTCGAGTGGGTGAGCTGCGGGCTCTGCACGTGGCAGGACTTCCGCACCGGCGTGGACGGGTGGACCGGATCTGCCACGCGTGAGCTGGCAGCCGCATGGGTCCGTGCCGGCATCCGGTCGTGGCCGGACTTCCGCAACCGGATTCCCGACTGGACCCCGGAGGCGACACTCGAACAGGCGATGGAATGGGTCGCTGCGGAGTGCTGCACCTGGGAGGCGTTCGACGGGCGCATCGCCGGGTGGTGCAACGAGGCAACGCTCGAAGTGGCGGATGCGTGGGTGCGGCGAGGCGCGTGCGCGTGGATCGACTTCCGAACCCGCATCGATTCGTGGTGCGATGCGGCGAGCTACGAGCAGGCGCGCGCGTGGGTGGCTGACGGATTGTGCGCCTGGGGCCGATTCCGTGCTCGAATCCGCGATTGGGTCCCGGACGTCGAGTTCTCGCAAGCATCGGAATGGGTTGCGTCGGGCTTGTGCCCCTGGGCGACGTTCGCGCCTCGAATCCACGATTGGATTGGCGAGGCATCGCTCGATCAAGGGCTGACCTGGGCGCGAGCGGGGCTCTGTCCGCCCGCGACGCTGCGGGACCGCGTGGGCGAGTGGGCCGCTGCGCTCACGTTCGAGCAGGCGACCGGCTATACCCCCGTCGGCAAATGCAGCGGCGGCCTGAGAAATGTTGGGGGCAATTGTCAGAACGGCAACCAGCATACCGGCGCCGGTGCCTGCATTACGGGCAGCAACAATACCGGCGGCGGCAGTTGTCG
>JAKLDZ010000198.1 GCA_022703255.1 Myxococcota bacterium
CGACACGCGCGAGCAAGCGGAGGAGGCGGGCAAGGCGCTGGAGATCGAGTGGGAGGTGCTCGAGCCGGTGCTCGACGCGACCCGGGCGATGGAGCCGGGTGCGCCGGTGATTCACGACGAGCCCGAGGCGCACATGCCGATCCCGGTGCCCTACGACGCGAAGCGCAACATGGCGGCGTCGGCGTCGATGGGCGTAGGCGACATGGACGCGGTCCTGCGCGACTCGTTCTTCTCGAAGACGGAGCACTACTCGATCGGCTACGCGCAGCACTGCCCCATCGAGCCGCACGTGTGCATGGGCTACCTCGATCCGCGAGATCGGCTCGTGCTGGTGAGCTCCACGCAGGTTCCCTTTCACGCGCGCCGCATCACGGCGCAGGCGCTCGGCATCCCGGTCAAGCGGGTGCGCGTCATCAAGCCGCGCATCGGCGGCGGATTCGGCGCCAAGCAGGAGGTGCTCCTCGAGCAGATGGTGGGCGCCCTGGTGCTCGCCAGCCGCAAGAAGGTCCTTCTGCAGCTCACGCGCGCCGAGGAGTTCGTCTCCCGCACGCGCCATCCCATCGCGACCACCATCGAGGCGGGCTTCAACGCGGACGCCACGCTCAACGGCGTGCGCATGACCGTGCTGTCGAACACGGGTGCCTACGGCTCCCACGGCCTCACGGTCATGTGCAACTGCGGCTCGAAGGTCCTGCCGCTGTACCGCATGAAGACGGTCGCCTTCGACGCCAAGGCGGTCTACACCAACCTGCCGGTCGGCGGCGCGTACCGCGGCTACGGCGCGACCCAGGCCGCCTTCGCCATGGAGGTGTTCATGGACGAGGTCGCCGAGGCCCTGAAGATCGACCCCGTCGAGCTGCGCCGCAAGAACCACATCCTCCCGGGCGAAGGCTCCCCCGTCTTCGCTGCCCTCGGCGAAGGCAAGCCCGGCGTCGAGCAGAAGATCGGCTCCTCCGGCCTCGCGGAGTGCCTCACCCTCGGCGCCAAGGAGATCGGTTGGGAGCGACGCGGCAAGCTCGAGCACCGCGGCCCCATCCGACGGGGCCTCGGGATGTGCGCCTTGATGCAGGGCTCTTCCATTCCCGACGTCGACATGGCTTCGATCAGCCTGAAGCTCAACGACGACGGCTCGGTGAACATGGCGGCCGGCGCCACCGATCTGGGGACCGGCTCCGACACCGTTCTCGCCCAGATCGTGGCCGAGGTGCTCGGCATCGAGACCGACGACGTCATCGTCACCTCGTCGGACACTGACCTGACGCCCTTCGACGTTGGCGCCTACGCCTCCAGCACGACGTACCTGTCGGGCGAAGCAGCGCGCCGCGCCGCGCAGAAGATCGCTGACCAGCTCAAGGAGGTCGCCTCCGAGATGCTCGACGGCCATCCTGCGCCGTCCACCCTCGAGCTGCGCGACAAGGCGGTCTTCGCCCCCGATGGAGCTTCGGTCACGCTCGCCCAGGTCGCACTTCGTTCGCTCTACGAATCCAACCAGCGCCAGATCGCAGTCATCGAATCCGCCATCTCCAAGAAGTCACCGCCGCCCTTCTCCGCGCACTTCGTCGAGGTCGAGGTCGACACCGAGACCGGCCAGATCAAGGTCCTGAAGTACGTGGCGGCGATCGACTGCGGCACGGCGATCAACCCGCAACTGGCCGAGGGGCAGGTGGAAGGCGCGGTGGTCAACGGGCTGTCGTACGCGCTGACCGAGGAGTACCTGTTCGACGACAAGGGGCGGATGCGCAATGCGGGGTTCGCGGACTACAAGATCTTCGGCACGGCGGACCTGCCGGAGATGAAGACCATTCTTGTGCCGACCTACGAGGAGACCGGTCCCTACGGTGCCAAGAGCGTGTCGGAGATTTGCATCAACGGCGCCTGCCCGGCGATCTCCAACGCGGTGTTCGACGCTTGCGGGATCCGCCTGCGCCACGCGCCGTTCACGCCCGACAAGGTCCTGGCCGCGCTCGAAGAGGCGCGTCGCGCCACGCCCTGAGCTCCCCCGACGATCACGCCAGTCCCGCACGCCGGGCAGATGCACGATCTGCCGGGCGCCGCTCCGTGTGCCGCGCGGATGCTGAGCCGCTGCGCGCTGCAGCTCGAGCGGCCTGCTCGTGTGCGGGTGTCTCGGGTCCCGAAAGGGAGCGGGGATGTCAGGGGATGTTGATTCCGGAGCAGGACTCGAGCGCTGCGTTGCAGTTCTGCTCGCGGCAGTCCGCGCAGGCCTGGGAGTTCATGTCGGCAGCGCACTTCGCCAGACACTTCTCGATCGCACACGCGACCATCGTCGCAAAACACTTCGCGCACGGCTCCGAGAGACCAGTCTCCGTCACGATGCAGTTGGTCGTCGCCGGATCCGCTCCGAGATTCTTGATGCCGCAGTCGGTCACGTCGGCCTGCAGCGTGGTCATGTCGGCCGCGATCGCCTGATCGGCTGCGTTCGTGCAAGCGCCGGTCCCCGCTTCCGCCGGAGGCGCTCCCGCCGCGCCGTCGTCGGTGCCCGCGTCGGTGGTCTGCCCCGCGGCCCCGGCCTCGCCTGCGGCGCCGGCTGACGAGCCTGCGGCGCCGGCCTGTCCCGCTGCGGAGCCTGCGGCGCCGGCCTCCCCCGCGGCGCCGGCCTGTCCCGCTGCAGAGCCCGCGGCCCCGGCCTGGCCGGAAGCTCCTGCGGATCCGGCTGCGGAGGAGTTGCCGTCCTCCGAGTCATCCGAACAGGCCACGATCGAAAGACATAGTCCCAACAGAAGAAGAGTCCTTTTCATGGCCGCGGAGTCTACCAGAACGCCCCGGGCATGGACCTGACTTCTCGCAGGCTGTATGACCGGGCTGCAACGATTCGTGAGCGACACGCGAGGGGAGTACGATGGGTGAGATTGCCGTCCTGCGGTGCGAGTCCTGCGGAAGCCCCGTTCCGCTGCGCGACGGTGACGACACCGTCTGTGCTCGCTGCGATCGATCCGTCCCGATTCCCGCTGCGCACCGGCAACTGCGGGACCTGGACCGCGCGGACACCGCGGCGCGAGCAGAGGCCGAGGCGCAGGCCCGGCGCATCGTCCCGGCAGGACGCGCGCTGCGAGCCGTCGCGTGGGTCGTGGACAGCGGCGTGTATCCCGCCCTGACCCTGCTCCTGGTCCCGGTGCTCGGCCTCGTGCCGCTCGTCTCCCTGTTCTTCTTCGCGGAGAAGACCCGGTCCCTGCTCGGCTTCGATCTGCTCGATCTCGGACGCACGACGGGCGCGCTGTTCCTTGCCTTCTTCTCGCTGGCGTTGTGCGTCGGCGCGGTGCCCATCGTGGCCGTGTTCGGGCGCAGGCGCGCTCGCTCCCGCCTCACCCTGCTGCGCTCCCTGGCTGCGCGCCCCCTGGAGTCCGGCTCTACCCTCGCTTGCCGCAACTGCGGTGCCCCCCTCGAGCTCGATTCCTCGGAGCTCGTCGAGCGTTGCGTCTACTGCCGCACGGACAACCTGCGGCTGCCCGGTCGCGCGGAGCTCGAGCGGCGGACGGCAGAGCACTCGACGTTCCAGCGCACGCTCGCGGAGGCCGTGGCGGCCGACGACAAGGAGCGGTCCGAGATCGCGCGCGCGGCGCGGCGCGGGATCGCGTGGGTCTCCACACCGGTGGTGGCGCTTACGCTGCTCGGGGCGGTGATCGACCTGACGGACAGCACGACGCCGTGGTGGTTTTCGGCTGCGTTCGAGGAGCCTCGGGAGCTTCGCTACGGGGGGTGCAATGGCCGGCGGCCTCCGTATGAAGTGTGTTTCCCTCGCAAGGTCGAGCCCGGGTCCGCGGTCACCGTGCCGCACTACCCGAGCCTCCGCATGCCCGCGGCCTTCACGTTGCCAATGGTTGCCCAAGGAGTGAGCGCGACCCACTCGATCGCGCTGCGCCGGGGCGAGCGGCTGCGGGTGCGCGTGGTGCCGCACCAGGACCCTTCGATTCCGAGCGTGGTGTCTGCGAGTGCACGCGGCGCGGGGCATCGATTCGACGTGAGGTTCGGGCAGGATTCCGCGTCGATCGCGCTCGACGAACCGACCGAGTGGGTCGTCCCCTGGCACGGGTGGTTCCACGTCGAGGTGGTCTCCGACGCCCCGGTCGCAGCAAGGGTGGAGCTGGAGCTGATCGCAAAGCACTGACCGCGAGGCGAGCCGATCCTGACCGCGCGTGGATCGATGGATCGAGAGGTCGTTGCGCCATCGCGACACGCGCGCACACACCTTTCGCTGTCGGGCAGTGAACGACCCGGAGCGAAGTCGCCTGGTTGGATCGAAGGTCAGGCGCGGTTGCGACGTCTGCGAAGGGAGACCGCGCCGATCGCAGCGGCAATCGAAAGCAGGGCCGACCACGGAGCGGGAGGTGCGCCGGGGGTGGAGCAACCGCACCCGCCATCGTCAGCCTCCGGCGGCGGGGGAGGTGGCGGTCCTTCGTCTTCCGGATCGTCGGTACCCGCGCCGTCGGTCGCCCCGGTGGAGTCCTTCGAGGCATCCTTGGTGGAGGTGGATCCATCCTTGGACGATGCGGAATCGGGTCCCGCATCGGGGGTGACGGGATCGGGAGCGGTGACCACGAATGTGACGTTGACCGGATTGACGCCGGCGCCGCCGAAGAGCTTGAGCAGGGTCTTGTGAGTGCCGACCGTCAGGGTCGAGGAATCCGCGGTGAGGTTGACGGTGGTGGTATCCCCGGGCTCCAGCTTCGGCTGCGTCGCAGTCAAGGTCATCCACGGGGCCTTGGGATTGAAGGCGTACTTGATGCCGAAGCCGTTCGCCGATCCGCAGTTGGCGACATCGACTTGCACCTTGGCCTTCTCCCCCTTCTTCGCGGTCATCTTCACGTCGTGCTGATACGCGCAGAGAACGCCCGGCATGTCCGTGTGCTGGACGTCGAAGTAGGTCAAGTGGGACGCAAAGCAGACGCCGTTGAGCAGCAGGTTGCAGTCGGACTCGCGCGAGATCTTGAAGTAGCCGCCCATTCCCCAGTCGTCGCCCCAACTGTTGCGAGCGATCCAGGTACCGTCGGAGTCGTCCCACCCCACGAGCGCAACGATGTGCCAGCCTTCCTCGGTGGCGCTGTCGGAACGGGAGTAGACCCCCTTGGTGTAGCCGTTGAAGTCCGAGTAGACTTGCATGTTCACGACGATCGGACCGTAGACGAGCTGCTGCTTGATCTTGTCGTCGGACCAGGGGAGCACGCTCAGGTGCCAGTCGGTGATGAAGCCGCGTCGCTGCTCCCAGTCCGAGCAGAGCTGGTCGCAAGCGCCGTCGGTCTGCGTGTACGGGTAGCAGCCTTCGTCGGTGACGCCGTCGGACTTCAGGCGCATGCCGACCTCTTCGGCGGTCCCTCCGCTGTCGCACGAGCCCATGCTGATGCAGGAGATGACGCTCTGCTCGGACAGGTCGATGTCGAGCAGAGGGTCACCGGCCATGTACTTGAACATGCCCTCCATCACGCCGAGGCTGCCGAAGACGAAGCAGCTTCCGCAGGAGCCCTGGGACCGCGGCGGGGTCATCCAGTCCTTGCCGTTGAGGTTGTGCCAGTTGAAGCTCGCCTGGGTCGGACTCCCTGCGGGGTCGCCGCGCCACTTGGGCGAGGTGGGCTCGGTCTCGCTGGGTTTGCCCGAGAAGTCGATCGGGTGGTGGACGACGAGCTTGGCGCGTTCCTCGGGCGACATGCGGGTGATGCGGTTTTCGCACCACTCCCAGGAGGAGTGTTTGCCTTGGACCGTGACGCAGGAGTCGTGGGGATTGGCCTGGGCGGTGGAGGTCCAACCGACGGCGCAACAGGCGGCGGACAATGAGAGAGTGGCGACGAGAGGCAAGCGCATGGGAGCCTCGATGCGGTGGACGCCGGGGAGAGGGGGGCGTGCGGCGTTACATGGTAGCGGAAGCGCGGCCCAGGAGCACGTGGGAGAGAGGGGGGGGAGGCGAGAGCGGAAACGACAAACGAGGACGGCCCGGATCGACTTGATCCGGGCCGCAGGCTTGCCGTCGGCGCAACGAGACGGCTCACTCGCCACCAGGGGTACGACGCGGGGGTGAGGAGGGCCAAATTCCGGGTGAGCGGAGAGGGCGCAAACCGGGGGTGCGGCTCTCCGGTCCGCTCCCACACCTTGCGTGGTTGGCGCACGAATCTCGAAAAAGTGAGGGGGCGTGCCTTGCCTGGGGTCCCCGCGCCGCGTACCGTTCGAGACTCAAGAAACAATGACGTTGAGACCCCAGCTCCAGGCCATCCTAGGAGATCTCGTCACCCACCCCAAGGTGCAGGAAACCCGGCATCACCTGCATCACAACGTGCCGAAGCACGATCACCTGATGCGCTCGGCGCGCTGGTCGTATCGGATCGCGGGGTTGCTGAAGGCGGATCGGCGCGTGTGCGCTCGCGCGGCGATTCTGCACGATCTCGACTCGCGGAACGGCGACTGGGCCACGCATGGCTGGATCGCCGCGAACGTGGCGGCGGACATCGGGGAGTCCACGCTGGTGTGCCGGGCCATCGTACCGCACATGTTCCCCCTCGGCCCCGCGCCCAAGAGCCGCGAGGGCTGGGTGCTGGTCATCGCCGACAAGCTCGCTTCGCTCGCCGACATGGGCGACTTCGTCGCAGGACTGCTCTCCGGACGCTCCCTGCGCCGGCGCGACAAGCTGCGCGAGTCCGACCCCTACTACCGCGGCAACCGACGTCGTCGCCCCGCCGCCGCCTGAGCCCTCATCCCCCGCTCGCCACCACGAAGATCTCGACCACGTCGCCGTCGCCCAGGACGTGGCCGTGCTTGCGCTGCACACCTCCGACCGTCGCCAGGATCACCTTGCGCTGCGTATCGGGATAGCCGAGCTCGCGCAGGACATCGCTCACCGTGGTGGTCGCAGGCTCGATCGGCAGCGAGACTCCCTGGGGATGCCCCCTGCGATCGATGGGGCCGTGGAAGTGGACTGACACCGTGGGCACGCCTGCTCGTCTACCACGAGAGCGGAGCGTGCGCGACCGCCCCGCAATGGCCCCGTCCGCGCCGGGTCATGGGGTGGAGTGGCGCGCGATCATCCGGTTGACCAGGGCGCGCAACGTCCTGGCGTCGAACGGCTTGCTCAGGGTCGGGCTGGCCGTGCGTTCGAGGAACTCGCGCGCGAGCGGCGTGAACGCTCCACCGGTCAGGAAGATCATGCGCCCCCCGTGACCGGGGGCGATGCGCTCGATCGCCTGCTGCAGCTCCATGCCGGTCATCCCGGGCATCATCATGTCGCACACCACGACGTCGAACCGCTCGCCGGAGGCGTAGCGCTGGGCGGCGTCGCGCGCGTTGGTGAGCACCGCGACGTCGTGCTCGCGCCCCAGGATCCTCCCCAGAGCGATGCCCATCGTGTGCTCGTCGTCCACGACCAAGACCCGTCCGCGGCGCGTGGGCAACGGGACGGACTGGGGGGGTTGGGTCCGGATGGGCGCGCGGTCGGGCACGCCGGAGGCGCCCGGGAGAGTGACGCGGAAGGTGCTGCCCTTTCCGACTTCGCTCTCGACGGTGAGGCTGCCGCCGGCTTCGGAGACGATGCGGTCGCAGATGGCGAGGCCGAGGCCGGTGCCGACGCCGGCGGGTTTGGTGGTGAAGAAGGGGTCGAAGATCCGGTGGAGCAGCTCTGGGGGGATGCCGGTGCCGGTGTCGGAGACCTCGATGACGGCCCAGCCGGTCGCGTTGGTTCGTACGACGACACGGATCTCGTTCTGCTCTGCGCGCCCCTCCGGGATCGCCTGCACGGCGTTGATCACGAGGTTGAGGATGACCTGCCCGATCCGCCCTTCGTTGCCGAGCACCGGCGGGGTGGCGTCGAAGTCCGTGATCAGCCTCGCGCGATGCCGGATCTCGTTGCGCGCCATCTTGATGGCCGTCTCCACCATGCGGTGGACGTCGATGCGATCGAGCCGCTCCTGCTCGATGCGGGAGAACAGCTTGAGCTCCCGCACGATCTCCCGCACCCGCTGGGCCGATTCCTGCGCATCGCGCAGAGGCTGGCGAACCGCGTCGAGCACGCGGTCCAGCTCCGGCGGAGTTGACGCCGAGTCCCAGGCCGGGCCGAGCTCGTCGCAGACCCAGTCGATGTTGGAGATGACGGAGGCGAGGGGGTTGTTGATCTCGTGGGCGACGCCGGCTGCGAGGGTTCCCATGGATGCCATGCGGTCGGCGACGATGAGACCTGCGCGCATCCTGTTGCGCTCGGTGACGTCGCGGACGGCGAGAACGGAGGCTTTTTGTCCTTCGAACTCGACGACGGGTCCTGCGGACAGCTCGCAGGTGATCTCGGTGCCGTCGGCGCGCAGGAGGCGGACCTCGACCGTACCCCTTTTGGGGCGGAAGATGGCGGAGTCGACGCGCTCCCGATCCGCCGGGATCGCGAAGTCGAGCAGGCTGTGGTCCACGACCTGATCGGGGGAGGCGAGACCGAGGGCATCGCACAGGGCCTGGTTCACGTAGCGGATTCTGCCGACGTAGTGGATCACCACGCCGTCGGGGAACAGGTCGATGGCGCGTCGGAAGTCGCGGTGAGCGCGGTTCAGCGCGCGACGGTTGCACATCTCGCGGAGCTCGCGTTCGACAGCGGGGGCGAGGCGGGCGAGCTGACGCTTGGAGATGCAGTCGTCCACTCCTGCGCGCATGGCCTCGCACGCGTCCTGCTCCGCGATTCCATCGGCGATGATCAGGAAGGGGGCTTCGACCCCGGAGCGCTTGAGCTCGGCGTAGGCTTCGAGGGCGCCGAAGCCCGGCAGGGACGCGTCGGAGATCACGACGTCCCAGCGACGGGCGGCGAGGGCCGCGCGCAGGTCGGGGAGGTTGTCGACGCGTTCGTGCACGACGGTGCGTCCGGTGTGGGCGAGCTCGCGCAGCACCGACTGGGTGTCGTCGAGGCTGGGCTCGACGATGAGCACGCGCAGGAGTCCAGGCTCCAACTGCGGGTCGGAGACGCACGGGAGGCTCTCGGGGGACTCCAAACGCGAATCGCTCATGGGGTTCCGCGGCATCATCGGTCCGCCATCCGGAGGATGACGGGGGATTGGCCGGCTCGGGTTCTTGGGTGGGGTGCAAGCCGCTGCGCAGCGTATCGGGCAGGCGGCATCCCTCGTGGCGTTAGATGATCGGGGAGGCGCGTTGTGTTCCGATCGGTCGTGACTGGGACGGACGAGGGGCAGGGCCGGAGAGCGGCTCGGCGGGGACGGATGCGGGAGAAGGCGGGTCAGGAGGGGACGGCGAAGCCGGCGGCGGCGCGCACCGCCTTGATGATCGGCTCGGCATGGGCGCGAGCCCGCAGGGCGCCGTCGCGCAGCACGCCGTCGACGTAGGCCGGGTCGCGCTCGAGCTCGGCCCTGCGCTTGCGCGCCGGTCCGAACATCTCGTGGAACAGCTCCAGCAAGCGGACCTTGTAGTGGCCGTAGCCCTTGCCCCCCTCGCGGAACGACTGCTCGACCTCCGCCACCTCCTGAGGGGTCGCGAACAGCCGGAACAACGGCAGGATCGGCGTCGCCGCCGGATCCTTCGGCGCCTCCATCGGCGTCGAGTCGGTCTTCATCCCCATGAGCTGCTTCTTGACGACCTTGTCCTCGGCGAACACCTCGATGACGTTGCCGTACGACTTGCTCATCTTCTGGCCGTCGGTCCCCGGGACCACCGCGGTCGCATCCTGCACGAGCCCCTGCGGGAGCTTGAGAATCCCGGGCGCGTGCCCTTTCTGCGTGCCTTCGGGATCCGCGGGATCGTAGCCGGGCACGTAGGTCGCGTTGAACTTGATCGCGATGTCGCGCGTGATCTCCAGGTGCTGCACCTGATCCTTGCCCACCGGGACCACGTCGGAACCGTAGAGCAGGATGTCGGCGGCCATCAGCACCGGGTAGGAAAACAGGCCAAGATCCGCAGGAATTCCCCGCGCCGTCTTGTCCTTGAACGAGTGCGCCCGCTCCAGCAACCCCATCGGCGTCACCGCGGACAGGTACCAGAACAGCTCGAGCACCTCGGGGACGTCGGACTGACGGAACAGGGTCGCCTTGGCGGGGTCGAGGCCGAGGGCGAGGAAGTCGAGGGCGAGATCGCGGGTGTAGGCGGCCATGTCGGGGCCGCTGCGGACGGTGGTCATCGCGTGCAGGTTGGCGATGAAGTACAGGGCCTCGCCCTGGTCCTGCAGCGCGATGAACTGACGGATTGCGCCGAAGTAGTTGCCGATGTGGATCTTGCGAGAGGGCTGCACGCCCGACAGGATTCG
>JAKLDZ010000199.1 GCA_022703255.1 Myxococcota bacterium
GGGGTCGCTTCCGAAAGTGCATCGGTCAACGTCTCCTGGACGACGTCCACGCCGGCGTCGTTACTGGTCGAGTTGCCGGAGAAGGCTTCCCCGCCGCAGCCGCCCCACGTCGCGCCCGAAGCCATGGCGCTCGCAAGCACCGCGGAGCCCGCCCATCGACACGCCCTGGTTCTCGACGCTGGATACATGGAGCCGAGGGTACACCAAGCGATGGCGTCTCGCTCCGGAGATCCGAACGCCCGGAAATCGTCCCTCAGGAGGGGTAGGCGGATTCGCCCCATTTGGGGCAAGATGGGCGCCGCATGGAGGTGAACGACCAATGACCGTGACCCATCGTGTGCAGGCAACGTGGAAGGAAGAGATGGCATTCGACGCCGAGGTCAACGGCGAGCACCTGCTGCTCGACGCCGCCCCGGAGCACGGAGGTTCCGGGGCCGGGGTCCGCCCGAAGCCGTTGCTCCTCACCGCGCTCGCCGGCTGCACCGGCATGGACGTCGTGGTCATCCTGCGAAAGATGCGAGAACCGTTGCGGCACTTCCGGGTCTTCGTCGAGGCCGAGCTCTCCGACGGGCAGCCCGCGGTCTATGAGCGCATGCGCGTCGTTTACGAGTTCAGTCGTGGCGACGGTCTGACGGAATCGAAGGTCGAGCGCGCGGTGTCCCTCTCCCAGGAGAAGTACTGCGGAGTCTCCGCGATGCTGCGGAAAGCCGCCGAGCTCACCCACGAGATCCGGTTCGTCGATTGACTGCTTCGTGTGGGCTCCGGGGAAGCCCTCGGTGATCCGCAGAACCCGGGGCTGACACGATGTCTCCCGACGGGGAGGAACCCGCAGTTGTCATGCTGTGGTCTCCCGGGAGTTGGCTGTCGCTCTCGCGGCCTGCTCTGGCAGCCAGGAATCGATCGGGAACGCAGGACCCCCGAGCTGTCGTCCCCGCGATGGCCTCTCCTGGCGGTTCGTGGCAACATGCGAGGATGCGTCGTGAATTTGCCCCCCTGGTCCTTGCGATAGCCCTCCCTTCCATGGCGCTGGCGCCTGCGTGCGGCGGCGATCCGGAGATCGTGGTCCCGCCGCTCGACGGCAACACCGGAGGCAGCGCGCCCGACGCGTCGATCGAGGGCGGGGGGGCTGCGGGAGCGTCGGGGCTGGGGGGCAGTGCTGGGGCCGCGGGACCGAGCGGAGCGGGAGGAGGGGAGGCGGGTGCGGATGCGGGGCCGGAGGCTGCGGCGGGGTCGTCGCCCGACGACGCTGCACCGGACATCCAGGCGGACATGGCGGATGTGACGTTTGGCTATGACGCGCCGGAGTGCGCGAGCGGATGTGACGGCGGGGTATGCGTCAACGGGCATTGCTGTGCATTGGAGAACGCGTGCGGCGCGGATTGCTGCACGACGGGCGAGGTGTGCTCGTTCCAGCAGTGTGTGATCCCGGGGATCACGTGCATCGACGCGACCGATTGCCCGGCGGATCACTACTGCGAGTACTCGCTGGGGGCTCCTGCGCAGAAGCCCGACGGAGGCACGCCCGGAGGGTGCCAGTCGGGGGTGGTGCCGGCCACGGGCAAGTGCCTTGCCAAGCCGCCGCAGTGCGCGCCGGGCGTCGAGATCGTCCCGGGGGAGCCGATTACCTGCCTCCCCGCGTGCGAGCACAAGCCGTCGGGCGGGTTCTCGCCGGTGCTCAAGTACCAGTGGGACAAGGGCGACATCATGATGGCGCCGGTGGTGATTCAGCTCGACGACGACAACTGCGACGGAGTGGTGGACGAGCGTGACATTCCGGAGATCGTGTTTTCGACGTTTGCCGCCGGGAACTACAACGGGAATGGCACGCTGTTGGCGGTGTCGGTGCACGACGACGCGGTGTTCGAGAAGTGGAGTCTGAACACGCCAGCGAATCCGATGCACCCGGGCCGGGCGATCGCGGCGGGGAACATCGACGGTCAGCCCGGCAACGAGGTCGTGGTCTGCAACACGAACGGGAAGATGTCGGCGATCAGCGGGACCGGGATGGTGCTGTGGACCGACCCGGCCGGGGGCGGCTGCCTGATGCCTTCGATTGGCGATCTGGACGGAGACGGCAAGCCCGAGGTGGTGGACACGACCCGGATCCTGAACGGGCTCGACGGCACCGTGAAGGCGACGTTGAATCCCGCCAACAGCGGCAACATCGTGCTGAGCGACATGGATGGAGACTCCTTCCTGGATGTCGTGTCGACCACGGGAATCTGGGGCGGCGACGGAGTCCAGAAGGCGGTCAGCACCCTGGCCGGGAGCTACATCGCCGTGGGCGACTTCGACAAGGACGGCGTCCCCGAGGTGGCGAGCATCAACAACACCACGCACACGTTGAGCGTGTGGCGTTACGACGCCGCCGAGCCCAACCACGTGAAGGTGTTGCGCACCGGGATCGACATCAACGGAACCAATCCGAACGTGTGCCCTGCCGGCTCGGCCGGCGCCACGCGAGGAGGCGGCCCGCCCACGATCGCCGACTTCAACGCCGACGGCACCCCGGACGTCGCGGTGGCCGGGGGCATCGGCTACGCGGTCATCGACGGCACGAAGCTGCTGGATCCGAACGTGGCGCCGAACGAGACCAACCTGTGGCTCGCGGCTACGCACGACTGCTCGTCGGCGGCCACGGGCAGCAGCCTGTTCGACTTCGAGGGGGACGGCAAGGCGGAGGTCGTGTACTCCGACGAGCACTACCTGCGGGTGTACGAGGGAACGACGGGCAACGAGCTGTTCCGCACGTGCAACACGACGGGGACGCTGTTCGAGTATCCGCTGGTAGCCGATGTGGACGCGGATGGTCAGGCGGATCTCGTGGTGGTGGCGAACAGCTACTCGGGCATCACGTGTCCCGATGACGCGAGCAAGCAGAAGGGGCTGCGGGTGTTCAGCGCGATGGGCGGGCAATGGGTCCGGACTCGGCGCGTGTGGAACCAGCATGCGTATCACGTCACCAACGTCGAAGAGGACGGCACGATCCCGGCGAAGGAGCTTCCCAACTGGAAGCAGCCTCGGCTCAACAACTTCCGGCAGAACGTGCAGCCCATCGGGGAGTTCAGCGCGCCGGACCTGATCGTCACGGTGGAGCCCCCGCCCTGCAACGTCACCCCCTACGCCCTCATCGCCCGCGTGCGCAACATCGGCCAGGCCTCGGTCCCCGCGGGGATCCCCGTGGGCTTCTACGAGGGGAATCCCTCCCAGGGCGGCACGCTGCTCGGCACCGCCGTCACGTCCCTGGCGCTGTATCCCGCGGAAGCGGAAGACGTGAAGCTGGTGATCGCCAATCCCTCCGACGCCATCACCTCCGGCGCGAGCTCGATCTACGCGGTGGTCGACTACGGACAGCCGCAGCACGCCTGGGCCGAGTGCAGGACCGACAACAACCAGAGCGGTCCGGGGACGGGCAAGTGCCAGGGCGGTGCGCACTGATGCGGGCGACCGGGTGTGCTATGCCCGAGCGGCCGACGCTGCATCGGCTCCAACGCCGTGAGCGTCGGATTCCGTAGTCGAAACCCAAGCGGACTGCCGTTGATCTCCCTTCCTCCTCCCCCAGAAATCCCCCCGCGCCCGACCTTCGCCCTCGTCGATCTGGCCGCGATCCGTCACAACGTCCGCGCCGTGCGCTCCCTCGCGGGCAAGGCGCGCATCATGGGCATCGTGAAGGCCAACGCCTACGGCCACGGCCTGGTGACGATCGCGCGTCAACTGTTGGCCGAAGGCGTGGACGAGCTCGGCGTGGGGTTCCTCGAGGAGGGAGTGGAGCTGCGCCGCGCTGGGATCCGCGTGCCCATCCTCGTGCTCGGCGGGATCTTCGAGGATCAAATCCCCTGGTTCCTGCGCTACGGCCTCGATCTCGCCGCGTCGTCGGTGTTCAAGATCGATCAGATCGAGCGCGCCGCCGAAGCGTGCGGCGTGCGTGCCCGCGTGCACCTCAAGATCGACACCGGCATGGGGCGCATCGGCGTGCAGTGGGATACCGCACACCAGCTCTTCGAACGCGCCGTCAAGGCATCCCACCTGCAGATCTGCGGCGTCTTCTCCCACCTCGCCACGGCCGACTCCGATGATCCGACGCTGACCCACGAGCAGATCGACCGCTTCGATCGCGCCCTCGAGTTCTTCCCCTCCCACGGTCTGCCGATGCCGACCCGTCACCTGGCCGCATCCGGGGGCATCCTCCAGCATCCCCGCGCCATCTACGAGATGGTCCGGCCAGGCATCATGCTCTACGGCCTCTACCCCGGACGTGGCGTCCTGCGCACCGTCCCCCTGCGTCCCGCCCTCACCCTCGAGACCCGCGTGGTCTACTTCAAGGTCGGACGCCGCGGGCGCAGAGTCAGCTACAACGGCGTCCCCCTCGAGCGCGACACCCGCGTCGTCACGCTCCCGCTCGGCTACGGCGACGGCTACCCGCGCTCCCTGTCCCGCAAGGGACACGTGCTCATCGGAGGCCGTCGCTTCCCGATCCTGGGCAACGTCACGATGGATGCCGTGATGGTCGACGTCCAGGACGCGAGCGTGTTCAACGGCGAGCGAGCCGTGCTGCTGGGGAGTCAGGGCTCCGAAGCGATCAGCGCCGAGGAGCTCGCGGACCGGACAGGCACCATCCCCTACGAGATCCTGTCGTCGATCAACACGCGCGTGCCCCGGATCTACGTGGACTCCGACGCGTCTCCGGCGTAGCCCGGCCCTTGTCACCACCGGTGGGCGCACCGAGCAGCTCCGCCATCTGCCCGCGGAAGATCGTCGCTCCGCCCTGCGATGGATGACGCACTCCGGTCGCTTCGTAGCCGAGGGCGGCGAGAGAGGCTTCCGCCTTGCGCCCCACGGCGATCAGCTTCGCGCCAGGAAAGGTTCGTTCCACGATGTGTCGCAGGATCCGCTCGCCCAGACCGTCACGATCGTCCCGCGTGCACCACGCCCGATTCGTCAGCGGCTTGCCCGGCTCGTGGCAGTGGAACGGGAAGCTGTTCCACAGCACCGCGCGCCCGCTCGTGCCGATGCACGGCCACACGATGTTGGCCGACCGCTCCGACGACGGCTTGGGCAGCACGCTGCTGCGTCGATACCCCTTGCCCGCGAAGACCGGCAGCGCGCGCGACCCCTCGAGCTGATCCTCCCCCGTGAAGGGGATCCCCGAGAAGCGGCAGCCGGCATAGCCCGCCTCCTGTCCGACGAGCATCCAGCCCGCCTCGCGGTGCGCGCGCAGGTAGCGCCGCAGGTTCTCCACCCGACGCGCCGCCGCGTCGGGCAGGTCGAACCCCGGCACGCTGTCCACCCAGGGGTTGGCGACGCGATCGTTGCCCGGACCGTAGGCGATCAGCAGCCCGATGAGCTCTTCGACCGCCGTGTCGAATGCCTTGCGGGTCATGTCACTTGCACACGTCGGTCTCGCTCAGCGCAGCCTGTGCGGCAGCGCGGACCTCGCGCGGGGTGGCCTTGCCCTCGATCACCGGCTTGAGCAGCTCGCCGAGATCGCGTGGATGGATGCGCCCGAGCGCGACGATCGCGGCCACCCCGAGCTGGTGGGAGAACTCCATGCCGTAGGGGTCGGCCGCTCGACGCGCCAGCACGGTGAGGAAGTCGACCGCCGATCGATCGCAGACCCTTCCCAGGGCGACGACCGATCGGACCCTGACGTCGAGGAACTCCTCGTTGTCGTCGGCCCGCTCGCGAAGCTGCGGGGCAGCCCTGCGCACGCCGCGCTCCCCCAGGGCCGCAGCGACCCGCGCGCGCACGCGCGGGGACTCGTCCCAGCTCAGCGCGTGGTGCAGCGCATCGTCGGCCTGGGACGACGCCCCCAGGGTGGCGAGGGCGTCCACGGCGTGGGCGCGAACCATCGGCCACGGATCGAGGATCAGCCTGCGGATCAGGGGAGGGGCGGAGGAAACTTGCGTGTCGCGAACGGCCCACGTCGCGGAGTCGCGCACTCGGACGTGGTCGTTCTCCAGCGCGAAGAGCGCGGAGGGGACGAGCTCCGGGACGTCGTGGGCCACGCGCACCGCGTGCGCGCGGATCATCGGCTCGGGGTCGTGCAGGATGCGGTCGTACAGGAACCGGACGGCGGCGGCGTCGCCGTTGGCGGCGAGACGAGCCGCGGGCTCGCACAGCAGGTAGCGGGTGCGCAGGTCGAGGTTCGGCTGGCGGACCATCCTCGCGAACGACGCGCGCGCAGGCAGCCCCACCTCCTGCAGCCGCGCGCTGGCCGCGCGGAGCAGGTCCACCGACGCCACGGGAGCGAGAGAGGTGTCGTCGAGCAGCTTGCCCAGGGCGCGCATGCCGCGAGGCTGCTTGGTCGTGCGGGCCAGCAGCTTGCGGACCCTCGCCCGCGTGGCCGGGTCGCCCTTCGCGAGCAGGGGAGCGAGACGGTCGACTGCGAGCTCGGGCGCGAGCGACGCCATCTCCTCGGCGAGCTCCCAGCGCTGTCCCTGGGGAAGCCGATCGAAAGCCTCCGCGAGGGCAGGGGCCGAGGCGCGTCCGCAGCGCTCGATCCGATCGTGCGCGTGCTTGCGCTCGAGACCGTTCGTGGAACGAAGCAACGGCGCGAAGAAGCGAGAAGACTCGGCGCACGGGGCCCCGTCCATCACGCTCCAGGCGAGCATCCGCCCGGACTCGTCGAGCTCGCCGTACCGCGCGCTCACCGCCTTGCGCGCCGCCTCTCCTCCGCGCGCAAGCACCGCTGCCGCCGCCTGCGCCCGCGCCCCTCCGCCCGCCATCGCCCCCACGAGCCCGGCAAGATCCAGCCGCCCGTCGAACTCGCTGACGGCCGTCACCTCCGCGAGCGACACAGCCGCCTTCTTCGCATCCTTGCCCACGAACGCGTCGTCGAGCACCAGCGCCACGCACGAGCTGCGCACCGGACTCGCGAGCTGGACGAGGTACCTGCCTCCGGGCGCCTTCCACGCGTCCTCCGGCATCGTCACCCCGATCAGCCGGCCGTCCACCGCGATCCAGAGCTTCCGCGGCGCAGCGCCGTCGTCCACCTGTTGGTTCGCAGGACGAACGATCAGCGAGAACCCCGTGATCGCGACCTCCGAAGGAGCCCGCATCGTCACGAACTCCCCGCGCCCTTCGCTCCCGCGCCCCTCGCTCCACACCGTCTCGGGGTCGCCGTCGGTCAGCGCCGAAGGCGAGCCGATCGCGCTCGACGCGCCCATCGCCGACAGCACGCGCCCCAGGGGAGTGAAGGGGTCCTGCGCCCGCTGCGCCGTGACCGTCTCCGCCTTGTCGCGCTCCGCACGCGAGAGCCGCTGCATCTTCACCGGCTTGAGGGCCAGGTCCGACGGATCCACCAGGCGGGGCGAGAGCAGGGCCGGGCGCCCGCACAAGCCGAGCTCGCGTCGCACCTCTCCCACCAGCACCGTGGAGGCCCCGTCTTCGCCTTCGCTCACCTCGATCCGCGTCGAGGTGTCCGCCTCGCCGACCCGCGGCTCGCCGGTGTTCCCGCTCCAGATCGCCACCGGAGTCGCGGTGCCGTCCACCGACGCGGCGAGCAGTCCGGTCCACGACCTGCCCGGCTCGTTGAGCTCGACGCGGACCAGGCTGCGCTGGGTTCCGATGGTGAGCACGGAGAGCTGGGCCTTGGCGGGATCGGCGCCTGCGGGGGGCGCCACGGGGAAGGTCACGGGGCGCAGGTCGGAGGAGGAGCAGGTGGTCTTGGCGCAGGCGAGGATGGACAAGGAGCCTGGGGCTCCCGATGCTTCGACGACGAGGGGCCCCTGGCCGCGACCGGCGGGCGCCGACGCGCGCGGTCCCGCGGCAGGTGCGGCCTGCGCAGAGGACGCGGCGACGGATGCAGCCATCAGCGCTGCGAGAGCCAGGGGCGCGTGTCGCATGGTCAGACTCCCACCTTCCACACGGTGCCGGTCGGGGTGTCGGCGAGCTCCACGCCCTTGGCGAGCAGCTCCTGGCGGATCGCATCGCCGCGCGCGAAGTCCTTGGCCGCACGCGCGTCGGTGCGCTCCTGCAGCGCCCGATCGATCGCCGCCGCATCGAGCCCGCGAAGACCCATGCGCCGATCGCGCGTACGGGCGCAGTACGCCTCGCGCGGCGTGATCAGCAGGCCGAGTACGTCGGCACACGAACGAAGTGCGTCGAGGGCCTTGCCCGCCAGCGGCACCGCCGCCCCGACCAGCGCCTTGTCCTTCCGTCGCTTCGCCGCCAGATCGCACAGATCGTTCGCCGTCTTGGCCAGCTCCGCGATCACCGCCAACGCCACCGGCGTGTTCAAGTCGTCGTCGAGCGCCGTCTGCACCCTCGCGCGCGCACCGGCCACCACCTGCGCGAACGCGTCGAGCTCCTTGGGCGCCTTCGCCGGCGGCGCGTCCGCAGCCTGCCCGGCCAGCGCCTCGAGCTTCTCGAGCGTCGCGTACAGGTAGTCCATGCGCCGCTCCGCGTCGTCTACACCGGGGAACACCACGCGGCCGTCCTCGAGCTTCTGCGTGTCGAACGTGATCGGTCCCCGGTACTGCACCGTCATCAGGAAGTAGCGGAAGGCCTCGGGATCGTTGCGCTGGAGCACGTCGCGGATCGTGACGAAGTTCCCGAGCGACTTGCTCATCTTCTCCTTGTCCACGTTGACGAAGCCGTTGTGCATCCAGAGCTTCGCGAAGTCCCCCTGGCCGGGGTGCGCCGCCTCGCTCTGGGCGATCTCGTTCTCGTGGTGCGGGAAGATGAGATCCATGCCGCCGCCGTGGATCTCGAAGCCGTAGCCCAGATACCGCTCGCTCATCGCGGAGCACTCGATGTGCCACCCGGGACGCCCTTTGCCCCACGGGCTGTCCCAGCCGTAGGACTCCTCGGTCGCGCCCTTCCAGAGCGCAAAGTCGCAGGGATCGCGCTTCACCTCGTTCTCGGCTACCCGCGCACCTACCTCGAGATCACACGTCTTGCGGTGCGAGAGCTTGCCGTAGTCCCCGAACGACGGCACCGAGAAGTACACGTCCTTCGAGCCGGTCTCCTCTCCCACCACGTACGCCGCCCCGTGGTCGATCAGCGACTTCACCAGCCCGATCACCTCCGGCAGGTGATCGCTGACCTTCGGCTCGTGGTCCGGCTGCACGCAGTTGATCGCCGCCACGTCGTCCTGGTACACGCGCGCCATCCGCGCCGAGAGCGCCAACGGCGCCTCCCCCGTCTCCTGCGAACGCTTCAGGATCTTGTCGTCGATGTCCGTCAGGTTCCGCACGTAGGTCACCCGACGACCGCTCGCGCGCAGATGACGCACGAGCACGTCGAAGGCAACGGCCGCCCGCGCGTGCCCCGCGTGGGGGACGTCGTAGACCGTCGGTCCGCAGACGTAGACGCGGACATGCCCGGGATCCGTGCACTGCACGGGCTCGAGCCTGTGGTTCATGGTGTTGTAGACGCGGAGCCCGGATTCGACAGCGGTCTGGGTCATGACCGCGTCGATATAGCAGATCCACCACCCCAGTCGTAGTCGCTGTCGCCCCGGCGGCTACCACGCGATCGTCCGCTCGACCTTCCTGCCCGCCCCGAACCCCGCAGCGCTCGTCGTCCACAGCGCCACGCTCGCCGTTTCGAGCGCACCTCGCACCGCCTCGCGCCGCCGCGCCACCTCCCCCGCATCCGTCGCAATGCCCTGCGGAAGCACCGCCAACGCCGCCTGCGCCAGCACCGCGGCGTCCCTCCCCAGCGCCGCCCACCACGACGGATCGTCGCCGTGCGCACGCACCCAGGCGTCGAGCGCCGCGTCCCTCCGACCGGTGCCCATCAGCCCCGCCTTCGCCACGCTCACCTTGCCGCGGTATCCGCGCGGGAGCTCGAGACCGAGGGCCTCGGGGCCCACGAACAACGACGGCTCCCACTTCTGCGTGGCCAGCTCGAGCAGGACGTCGGCGCTGCAGTGACGGGGGCCGGCCAGGGCGATCGAGGTGACCCCCTGCTTGCGCCACGCGGCGAGAGGGAAACGGGCCTCCCCCGCGCGCGCGGCTCTCGCATCGCACGCCGCCGCCGGCGCCCCCGACCACGCCGGGGACGAGATCACCGCGATCCTCCGCGACATCCGCGACGCCCTCGCCACCCTCGCCGCCCGCGCCGCAGCGCCTCGGGGTGATGATCGGCCTCGGCGCCCTTGCGCTCCAGCATGAAGCAATCGAAGGCGGCGAACTGGCCGGCATCGAAGCGCAACGCCAGCGATCCGCCCGGCATCGGCCAGTAAAGC
>JAKLDZ010000002.1 GCA_022703255.1 Myxococcota bacterium
GGTCGCGCCGGGCGGCGGTGCGGGGAACGAGCTCAGCGCCCACAGGATGACCATCAGCGCGAGGATCGTGGTGCCGACGCGGCGCAGGAACACCTTGGCACGCTCGAGCAGGCCGAGCAGGAGCTTGCCAACGTCGATGCGGACCTCGCGGTCGCCGCTTCCGATCCCGCCGTGTCGATCGAGCTGTGCCCCGCGTGCTGGGAGATCGACTGGAACGGCAACGGGCGTGTGGACCGAAGGGATCGGCTTCTGTTGCAGATCGAGCAGGACGCGGACGGTCGCTCGATTCCCGAAGAGGATCCGCGACGCAAGCCGACCTACCGATTCGACGCGGGGGACGTGATGTGGTCCCGGGCGTTCGTGACCTTCCAGCGGGCAGCGATCGATCTGCTGCTTGCCTGGGACTGGACCGGTGTCGATCCTCTGCTGCGGCGTGGTCGCAAGCCCGACCGGATCGTGGTTCGACTCGCCCACCGCGACCGTTTCGATCGGGGTCGTGAGCTGCTGCTCAAGGGGCTCGAGTACACCGACGCATGCCGGAGGTCGTACCTTGCGGAGACCGACGACGTCCGCGAGTGGGTTCCCAATCCGCGCCAGAAGGATCATCCGATGCCGCTGCCGGTGGACGCGGCCCTGTACGAGACGTGGGAGGGCGTCGTGCGCGATCTGGGCGCCCTGGTCCGGGGCGACGAAGGGCTGCATCTCGGAGAGCTGGCAGCGCTCGACGACGATCATCACCTGGGTCGGGTTCCGACCGGGTACCTCGACGTCGGTTCGATGCTGTCGCGTCCCAAGGACATCGTGATCGACCTCGACACGCTCGAGCGCGCGGAGCGTGCGGACGACGTCGACGCGCTGCTCGGGTCGGTTTTCGGGAGCTACTACGTGCGGAGGATGACGCGTTCACCGCTTCCCGCGAGGCTTGCGCGCATGAAGGGGGAGGTCGATCGCCAGCAGGAGTCGATGGAGCGCAAGCTGCGCTACCTCATCTGGCTCAACTGAGAACGCGCTCGCCCCGTCCCATTCGGCGGACGCCCCATCGACGCCCCGAGATCGCATCGGGGATCTCCCTGTGTATCAGAAAACCGATCGATTGTCGCCCGGTTGACCTCCGCGCCCGCCAGCCTAGAATGCAGCCCCGGTCGTCGACCGTGGCCCCGTGTTTCGGCCGACGTAACGTGTTTCCGGGCACGGCATGCGCGACCCCGCGTCCCCCCGCCCCAGGCGCATGGAGAACTCGTCGTGAGCAGACGGACCAAGTACGTGTTTGTCACCGGGGGCGTGGTGTCGGCCATCGGCAAGGGCCTCGCGGCCGCGTCGATCGGCGCCTTGATGGAAGCGCGCGGCCTGCGCGTCATCAACGTCAAGCTCGACCCCTACCTCAACGTCGACCCCGGCACGATGTCGCCTTACCAGCACGGCGAGGTGTTCGTGACCGACGACGGTGCGGAGACCGATCTCGATTTGGGGCACTACGAGCGCTTCACCTCGACGACGGCGCGTCGCACGAGCAACTGCACGAGCGGCAGCATCTACGAGGCGGTCATCTCGCGCGAACGGCGCGGGGAGTACCTGGGCGCCACGATCCAGGTGATTCCGCACGTGACCGACGAGATCAAGAGCCGCATCCGCGAGGCCACCAAGGACTTCGACATGGCCATCGTGGAGATCGGCGGCACGGTTGGCGACATCGAGTCGCTGCCGTTCCTCGAGGCCATCCGCCAGATGAAGGTCGAGCTCGGCAAGGAGAGCTCCGTCTCCATCCATGTCACCCTCGTGCCCTGGATCGCCGCCGCCGGCGAGCTCAAGACCAAACCCACCCAGCACTCCGTCAAGGAGATGCGCGAGATCGGCATCCAGCCCGACATCCTCATCTGTCGCTCCGACCGCCCGCTCGCTCGCGGCATCAAGGAGAAGATCGCCCTGTTCTCCAACGTCGACGTCGACTCCGTGGTCGCCTGCGTCGATGTCGGCTTCATCTACGAGCTGCCCCTGGTGCTGCACGCCGAAGGGCTCGACGACCAGCTCATCGAGCGTCTCAACATCTGGTCGCGCCAGCCCGACCTGTCGGCCTGGCAGAGGATCAGCGAGCGCTACAAGAAGCCTGCGAACGGCACCGTTCGCATCGGCGTCGTCGGAAAGTACGTCCACCTGCGCGACTCCTACAAGTCGCTGCACGAAGCGTTGCTCCACGGCGGCCTCGCCAACGAGGTTCGTCTCGATCTGGAGTACATCGACAGCGAGGTGATCGAGAAGAACGGCGCCGAGGCCACGCTCCAGGGGCTCGATGGAATCCTCGTCCCGGGGGGGTTCGGCGATCGCGGTGTGCAAGGCAAGATCGAGGCGGTCCGCTTCGCTCGCGAGAAGCGCATCCCGTTTTTCGGAATCTGTCTGGGGATGCAGGTGGCCTGCATCGAGTTCGCGAGAAACAAGTGCGGACTCAAGGCGGCCAACTCCACCGAGTTCGATCGGGGCACCGCGCACCCGGTCATCGACCTGATGCCCGATCAGCGCAACGTCACCGACAAGGGCGGCACCATGCGTCTCGGCGCCTATCCTTGTGTTATCCGCCCCGGCTCCGTCGCTCATCGCGCCTACGGCTCCACCGACATCAGCGAGCGGCATCGTCACCGCTACGAGTTCGCCAACGCCTATCGCGAGCAGTTCGAAGCCTCCGGCCTCGTCTTCTCCGGGACCTCCCCGGACAAGCGCCTCGTCGAAATGGTCGAGCTCCCCGACCACCCCTACTTCGTGGCGTGCCAGTTCCATCCCGAGTTCAAGAGCCGCGCCATGGCCCCCCACCCCTTGTTCACGTCGTTCGTGTTGGCTTCGCTGGACTACCGTCGTGCCTTGGATCGCGACGCCGACCGAAAACCCCAGGCCGAGACCGCCGCCACGAACTGACTCCCACCTCCCGCTCCCGCCGGGGTCGCGTCCCAGGCTCCTCCCCACCCGATGTCGTGCTAACGTCATTCAGGAGCCGCTTTCTTCATGCGTTTCTCTGCCCCTGCGACGCTTCTGATCTCGATGCTGCTCGCTCAGCCTTTCGGCTGCAGCGACAAGGAATCGACTGCGCCCTCTTCGTCCACTCCCGAGATCCCCGAAGGCTGCCTCGCGCTGCAGGATTGCTGCGGCGCCCTCGAGGATTCTGCCGCCTCGCAGTCGTGTCTCGACGCCCTGATCGCCCATGCCGATAACGTGAATGCCGAGGCCTGGTGCAAGGGGATTCTGGGCGGCTACCAGACCGCGGGGTTGTGCCCCGGTGGATCGAGCGAAGGGGGGAGCGGCGGTGCTGCGGGCTCTGCTGGCAACGGCGGCAGCGCGGGTTCCGGGGGCAAGGGAGGTTCCGCGGGGAAGGGCGGTTCGTCGGGCAAGGGCGGCGCCCCCGATGCCGGTCCAGACTCCAGTGCAGGATCCGGCGGCCAGCCTTGTCCGGCTCACGACCCGTGCACCGAAGGCGAGGCGATCCCGTCCTCGTGCTCCAACTGCGCCGCCCAGGTCTGCGTCGTGCTCGACACCTGCTGCTCCGTTGCCTGGACCGCGGCTTGCGTCGCTCAGGCCGACAGCTCCTGCGGCGGCTGCGGTGCAGGTGGCGCCGGTGGTGCGGCCGGCACAGGCGGCAGCGCGGGTTCGGCCGGCGACGCGGATGCCGGGCCCTGCTCTCACGACGAATGCACGGTCGGGGCTGCACTCGACAGCTCCTGCACGCCGTGTGTAGCGACCATCTGCTCCACGGATCCCTACTGCTGCACGGACAAGTGGAACACCTACTGTGTGGACGGCGCCAAGTCGCACTGCAACCTGTGCGGTGGCGCGGCAGGTGGGTCCGGCTCCACGACCTGCGCGCACAGCGAATGCGTCACGGGCGTTGCGCTCGAATCCCTCTGCTCCTGGTGCGTGGCAACGGTCTGCGACACCGACCCCTACTGCTGCACCAACAAGTGGAACAGCATCTGCGTCGACGAGTCCCTCGAGTTCTGCGGGATTTGCGACTGACCTGCGCCCGGCTTCGATGGCGCGTCGCCGAACCGGCTCACCCGCGCAGAACGCTCGTGCGCCTATGGCCATCGCAGCCCTCCTGCACTAGCCTCGAAATCCGTTCGTCCCATCGCCGGAGGACCCGATGAACCAGCTCCAGCAGCAGTGCCTCGACGCGTTCCCCAAGTGGCTCGCCGCGTTGTCCGACGACGCGACCGCCATGGCCTCGCTTCTGTCCGCGGAGTCGATTCCCGTCGATGCGCGTCGCTACGTGGCGGGCGCGGTCGGCTACCTCTACAAGTCCCTCGATCTCATCCCCGATGGTGTCGAGGATCTCGGCTACCTCGACGACGCTTTCGTCCTGCGCGTCGCCGCACGCGTCGCCTTGCGCGAAGCGCCCGCCAGCAAGGAAGCCGACATCCGCGGGATCCTCGCACGCCTCTCCGCTGAAGCCGAAGTCATCGAGCGATTCCTCGAAGCCGACTACGCCCGTCTCGAGACCTACGTTCGCAACCTCAAGAAGGGCGCCGTCCGCGGACGCACCGTCGAGGAGATCGTCTCCGATCCGGCCGTCCGTTCCGAGTTCCTCCGCGATGTCACCAACTGGGCGAAGGTCTACGCCTGCCCGTCGTTCGAGAGCGACGAGAAGACCCTGATCAAGCTCCAGTCGTTCCTGCACTCGCGTCTTCCGTGAGTGCGGGCTCGTTGCGCGTGCGCGCTCGTGTCCGGCTGCCCTTGAGCGACTCCAACGTCGCTGGCAAGCTCCTTCGGGGAGGAGATCCATGCGTGTCTTCCGCCTACCAGCGTTTGCCGCAGTAGCGTGCTGCTTGGCGATGTCGGCTCCGTCGTTCGCGGAGCCGCCGGCTCCCGCGGCTTCGGCCCCAGCACCGGTGCCCGCGAGGCCTGGCGACGCGGTATTGCTGCGCGACGGAACCCTGATGCGCGGAACGATCATGGAGCTGCTCCCCGGCCGCACCGTTCGTGTCGTCCTGGATTCCGGTGAGACGCGCGTCATCCCGATGGACACCGTCGCGTACGCCGGGCCCGCCGCCGGGCTGGCGACCTCGACTCCGCCTCCGGGAGCGCCGCTCGAGCTGCGCGCCAACAAGACCGGCGTCACTTTCTATTGGCGCGGGGACAGCGCGCGGGTGGTGCTCGACGGCGACGATCGGGGCACGGCGCAGTCCTACCGTCGAATCTGCACCGCCCCCTGTGAAGCCTCGCTTCCTCCTGGCACCTACCTGATGGCGCTCTCCAGCGGACACGACAAGGCAGTGGCCGTCGAGGAACCGGTCGTCCTGGAGGGGCCCTCGTCCATCCACGGAACGCACAGGTCCTACACGCCGCTGCGCGTGATCGGCACGATCATCGTGATCAGCAGTGTCGTCTCGGGCCTCTACCTGATCGGGCGCGGGGTGCTGCGCACCACCGAGTCGTGCGATTCCGAAGGGACCTGCTCCACCGAGCCCGACGTCGACCTCAACGATGTTCTGTGGGGGACGGGGATCCTGATCGGGGGAGGCACCCTTGGGGGGATCCTGCAGGGCAAGGACGACAGTGCGACGATTCGTGTCGCACCTCTCGCGCAGCCGCGGGCGAGGAGATTGCCTGGGGGGGCCCCAGGGCACGATGCCCTGTCCGCATCGCCCGCGCTGGTGACAGGCTTGAGCGTGAGCGCAGTGTTCTGAGCGACAGTCCGTGCGCCGCTCCCTCGCATTCCGCTGGGAGTCCGTCCTGGAGCGCGCCGCGAGCAGCGAGGAAGTCATCGATGGCCGAGCGCACCAGGGTGGAACGCATCGAGGTGGACCGGGTGAGTCGGGTCTTCGGATCCACCTGGGCACTGCGAGACGTCGAAGTCGCATTCGAGCCGGGAGCCGTGGAGCTGGTGGTGGGGGCCAACGGCTCGGGCAAGACCACGTTGCTGGGTGTCATCGGCACGCTCGTGAAGCCGACCCAGGGCGAGGTGCGCTACGTGCCGGACCAGGGAGAGGACGGCGTGCGGCGCGAGATCGGTTGGGGATCGCACGAGGCCCTGCTGTACTCGGATCTGTCGCCGCGCGAGAACCTTGGGATCACCGCCAGGCTCCACGGCGTCCATCCCGACGTCGCCTGGGCCCGGGCCTGCGACCGCTTCGGGGTCGGGCGCTTCGGGGATCGCCCGGTGCGCGTGCTCTCCCGCGGTCAACGGCAGCGCGCAGCGCTCGCGCGGGCGCTCGTGCAGGGCCCCTCGCTGTTGCTGCTCGACGAGCCCACGACGGGTCTCGACAGCGAGGGGGTCGAGCGTCTGCTTGCGGTGCTGGAGGAGGAGGTGGGTGCGCGAGCGATCGTGGTGGTGGTGACGCACGAGCCGGAGCTGTTCGCGAGGCTGCCGGTGAGGAGCACGCGTCTGGACCGCGGGAGGGTTGTCTCGGAGAGGTGAAGTGCGGGCGAGGTCAGCGGGGCTCGTTGGGGCGCGGGGCACCGACGACGGGGGGTTTGGGAGGCTGGGGCTGCTGAGCCGGGGGGCTGACCTGGGTGATGAGCTCGCTCATGAGGTCGCGGCACTCGGGACGCCCTTTGAGGTGCGTGACGAGCATGTTGCTCAGCTCGGTGAACTGCTTCTCGAACACGAGTCCTTCGCGCGTTCGCAGGGCCACCTTCTCGCGGCCGCCGGAGAGATCCTCTTCGAGCGCTTCGGCATAGCGGGCGAGCTGACCGCGAAGCTCCTCGATCTGCTTGCGAAGGTCGCGCGCGACGGCTTCCCGCGTGGCGCGCTTCTGCTGGAGCTTTTCGATCGTCTCACGAATCGATTCGACCTTCGCGGCCGCCGCTCCGGCGCGTTCGAATGCCGCGCGATCGAGCAGCCGCTTGACCTCGACCGCATCGGCCATCGCGCGCGCGGCTGCGGCCGTCTGCTCCGCCGCGGCCATCTCCGCACGCAACCGATCGCCATCTTCCTGGTAGCCAGCGATCTCTCGTCGCACGCGCGACTCCTCGTGCGCCAGCTCTTCGACCTTGCGTCCGATCTCGGCGCGCAGCGCGCGTCCGCGACGCTCGAGCGCCTCGGTTTTGCGCGTGTGACTCGCGACCTCGCCTTCGAGCCGGTTGGCCTTGGCGGCCAGGTCCCATACCTTCTGGACCGCGTCGCCGATCTCCGTGGGGACGTTGTTCGCGTAGTAGGCGCGAGAGACCATTCGGGAGAAGAGCGCAGCGCGGCTTCCCCACTCGATGACCCCTGGGCTCTGCGGTGGCGGGGGAGGCGGCGGAGCGGCGGCGGCCTCGCCCGTGCCTGTATCCCACGCCTGCTGCGGCAACGAGCGCTGCAGCGCCTTCAGCTCCTCCTGGAGATGGTGGGCGTCCATGAAGCGCTTGCGGTGATCCTTCTCGAGCAGCTTCAGGACGATCGCTTCCGCGGTGGGATTCAGGTCCGGTCGCAGCGCTCTGGGACGCGGCGGCGGTGCGTTGCGCTGCATTTCCAGCAGCGTCTCGCGGTCCGAGGACTTGAAGGGCAACTGCCCGGTGCACATCTCGAAGAACAGGATTCCCAAGGCATACAGATCGCTCTTCGGCCCCGCTTCTTCACCGCGTGCCTGCTCGGGGGACATGTACTCGGGCGTCCCGAACACTGCTCCCTTGGGCGCGAGCCGCGGGTCCCGCGCCAAATGCGCCAGCCCGAAGTCGAGGATCTTCACCGAGTCCTTCCGGCCGCCTCGGTTGATCAGCATGATGTTGTCGCTCTTCAGATCGCGATGCACCACCCCCAGGTCGTGCGCACGCGCCAACGCCGCGCACATCTGCTCGAGCACGTCCACCGCGCGCGTCAGCTGGAACGGACCCCGCGCGATCTCGCTCGAGAGCGACACGCCGACCAGGTACTCCATCACCAGGTACAGCTCGCCCTCTTCCGTCTCCCCGATGTCGTGGATGTCCACGATGTGCGCGTGATCCACCCGGTTCGCTGCGCGCGCCTCGCGGAGCATCCACGCCCGCAGGTGCGTCTCCCCACGCAGGTCCGGACGAATCAGCTTGAGCGCCACCACCCGGTCGATCAGCACATGGCGCGCGCGATAGACCACGCCCATGCCGCCTTCGCCGATGCGCGCCTCCAACCGGTAGCGACCCGCTATCACCTTGCCGAGACTCGCGTCGGCGGCGGCTGTCTTCGATGTGGGTGCGTTCGAGCCCTGGAGCTTGTTCATCGACCGTTTGCCTCGGAGCACCTGGGACGCAGGTGGGTCTGAACCCGGATCCCCCGGATGCTACCAGCGAACGCGGGTCCAGGGGAACCATCCCCGACACCACACGACGAGCATCGTCGTGCCGGTCAACGGTGATTGCCGCGCCATCCTGGGCGCATGAACGCCCTCCGCCTTTCGGCCTCTCGGGCCGCGTCCAGCGGAACGACCTTCGCTGCCATGGTGAGGTCCCGTCACCCCCGGAGCGGGGACAGCGTGCTCAGAACACGGCTTGGAAGACGGGCAGCCTGTACTCGGTGCGCTGCTCGACGCCGAACCGCCGAACTTCGGCGGAGGTGTACATCGGGCGGACCTCCGGGACAGGGAGCCCGACACGAACCGCGCCCTCGCGCCAATCGACCAGCGACAACGCCACCGCGGGCGCCGCTGCCGGTGCCTTTGCCCCGGGTGCTGGAGCGGCAGCCGCCGGCGCCGGAGCAGGTTCGGCCCTCGGCGGCTCGGTCGCAGGTGTCGCCGGCCCTGGCCGATCTTCGGTGTACTCCGCAGGCGGCCGATAGGATGTCGAGTGCAGCACCGCGACGGTGGTCGGGATGATCAGCGCCATGCCCGCGGCCAACAGATAGTGCGCAGGTTTGGCATCATCTCCCTGCTCCACGAAGTACCCGCCGATGCCTCCGCCCACCGCACCGAGCCCGCCGCCGACCAGGTACGCCCACGCGGGCTTCACGCCGAACGCAGCCTCGACTGCCGTCACGGCCTCCGCTCCCAACAACGCGCCGCCCGTGATCCCCTTGCCGGTCGCGCTCACGCCGGGCTCCTCGGCGTGCAGCTGGCCCGCCGCCAGAAGGGTCGAGGCTCCCGCAAGACAAGAAACCAGAAGGGCTGTCCGAGTCGTTCGCATTTGCGTCTCTCCGGCCTGACGCGAGCCCTGGCGTCAAGCCAAGGCCCGGACTCACATCGGTGCTCGAACCTAGCACGGTATTCAGTGCCTTCGCACCCCCCGAAAAGCACCCGCCGATCCTGGGCCCGTCGCTCTCCTCTTGCCCCTTCCAGGCCCCTCGTGTCCCATGCTCGCCCCCATGCGGACCTACGTGCACCGGCGCATCGCGAGATCCATCGCCCTGGTGGCGCTGGCCTGCATCGCGGTCGCTACCGCCGCATCGCTCGTCCGTCTGCTCCCCTGGCTCGCAGCGACACACGTCCCTGCACGCGCCTCGCTTGCCTTCTCGGTCGCCCTCGCGCTCGCCGCCCTCGAGGTGGCTCTCCTCGTCGCACCTGCCATCGGCGTGTCCCTCGAGCTGTCCCGTTTCGCTTGCGATGGCAGCCTCCCGGCGCTCCTGTCCCTCGGCCTCGGCCCCCCTCGGATCCTGGGTCAGATCGCCCAGGTCGCCTGCGTCGCTGCGCTGCTGTCCAGCCTCACCTCCGCCGCGTGGGGATGGGGAGCTCATCACCCCGGCTTGTTGTCCAACCACGTCCTTCAGGCCGGGCAGAAAGTCTGCGAGGCCAAAGACGCAGCTCAGGTGCCGCTCGTCCACGACGCAACCTGGCTCTGCCTGCAGGACCAGCCGGTACTGGTCGGTCGATTCGGCCGAGAGACCTCCGGAGGCGTCTGGTCCGTGGCGCAGGCGGGTTTCTCCGACGACCTCGGCTCCCTGCACGCCACCGATCTCCGGCTCGAGCTGCGCACGCCGAGGGTGCGCGCTGCCTTCCACGACGTCACCGTCACCGGGTTCGTCCCCTGGCTCGTGGCCAGCCCCGTCTCTCCGTTCGCCCGGGCCCTGGCATGCGCGCTCGCCTGCCTGACCTCCGCGATCGGCGCAGCCTTCGCTCTGCTCCGCCGCCCCACTCCTTCTCGCGCCGCCGCCCTGTGCGTCGGCTCCAGCGGCCCCATCGCCTTCCTCGCCTTCGCCCCTTCGTTGACCGCGCCCCACCCCATGCTCGGAGCGCTGGCTTCCGGCGTCCTCTGTGGCGCGATCCCCGTGCTGGTCGCCGCGCTCCTGTTTCACCCGGTCTGGCAGGCTGCACTGCACAGGCGACGACGGAGTTGAGCGCGCGTTCGGTACTCTGGGGTTGCGTTCCTGGCACGCCACCGACCATAGTCCCGGCGTCCATTCGAACCTCGCGAGCCCGCTTGCGGCCTGCGTGGCTGGAGACACCACATGGGAATCGGTCCTACGGAGATTCTGGTCATCGTCCTGATCGCCATCGTGCTGTTTGGCGCGGGGAGGATTGCCAACATCGGCAAGGAGTTGGGCGAAGGGATCCGCAACTTCAAGAAGGGGATTCGCGATGAGGACGCAGGCGACAAGAAGAAGAGCCTGCCGGAGAAGACCGAGCCGAAGGACAAGTCCGAGTCCTGACCTGCCCCCCCGCCCCGCACCTGATCAACGGTGCCTGCTGCTTCCCACCATTTCCTGCTATCTTCCCCGGCCATGATGAACGCCGAAGGCATCGCTATCACCCTCCGTCTGCGCATGGGACCAGGCAGCGCCGATCGTTCAGGTGGGCTCGTCGATCCGTCGCGCATCCTCGCACTGTTCGGTGACGTCGCCGCGGAGCTGATGATCCGCATCGACGGCGACGAAGGCATCCTGCGCGGCTATCAGCAGGTCGAGCTGCTCGCTCCGGTCTTCGTCGGAGACTACGTCGAGGCGACCGGAGTCATCACCCGCGCCAGCGGCTCCACGCGCCAGATCGCCTTCGAAGCGCGCAAGGTCATCGCCGCCGTGCGCGCCAACGGCGCATCTCCGACCGCAGCCGACGCCCTCGCGTCCCCTGTCGTCGTCGGACGCGCCCTCGGCACGTGCATCGTGCCCCGTGCGCAGCAGCGACACCCCAAGCTCGTGCTCCCCGCGTTTCCCGCACCAGGACCCGACGGCGCACGGCTTCCCGAAGGTCACGCCATCGTCACGCCCCCTCCGCACGTGGTCGTCACGCCTCCGCGTTCCACCCCGCCGGAGATCATCCTCGCCGCGTCCATCGTCGGCGGCGGCGTCACACGCGATCATTCCCCTCACATCCCGGTCTCCGCAGAAGAGATCGCGCAAGAGGCAAAGCGCTGCCGCGACGCGGGGGCTGCAGTCGTGCACCTCGGCTTCGACGCGACCTCGGCGTCGTCGATCGAGGAGTTCGTCTCCCGGACTCGCGAGATCGTCGATGCGGTCCGCGGTGCATGCGACGCGCTCGTCGCGGTCTCCACGCTGGCGCCCGGGGCCGAGGCGCCCGAGCTGCGCACCGCCCTCGCGGACATCGGCGCCGACATCGTGTCCATCACCACCGGCAGCTGCAACTTCGGCGACGGCATCGTCGAGAATCCGCGGTCTCGCGTTCGTCAGACCGCGTCGTCGCTCCGCGATCGCAACGCCAGGGTGCTGTGCGAGTGCCTCGAGCTGGGTCACCTCGACGAGGCCGTGGCTCTGGCTCGGGAGCGCCTCATTCCGCAGCCGCTGCGATTGCAGTTCGTGCTCGGCATTCCTGGGGCGCTTGGGGCACACGACGAGGTCGTGCGCTTCCTCGCCTCCCGGATTCCGAAGGGGGCAGTGTGGTTCGCCGCCGGTGTGGGTCGGTTCCAGCGTCCCGTGACCGAGGCGGCCGCGCGCTCCGGCGGCCATGTTCGCCTCGGGCTCGCCGACAACCTGTTCCTCAAGCGCGGCGTGCTCGCCGAATCCTCCGCCGTCTTCATCGAACGCGCCGCGTCCTTCGCGCGATCGATCGGCCGCGATCCCGTCGCTCCGGCCCGCGCACGAGCCATCCTCCGTTTCGATGCGGTGGCTCCGGCCGAGACCGCCGAGACCGCGGAGCCCACGTCGGTTCCCGCCGGCCCCGCAGCCGAGGCCTCCCAGGAAGTCGCGGAACAAACGTCCTCCCCGCCCTCCGAGGTCGACGACAAATCCTCGCCGTCTTCTTGACTTCCCAGCCCAGCCCTGGGTAGCCCTGGGGCGTCGCTTTGAGCTCCCTGCGCGCGCAACTCCTCTCGAGAGCCCCCCTGCTGATCGGGCTCGTGCTCCTCGCCGTCTTCGGCCAGTGGCTTCGCGCAGCTCCGCCTGCCGCCTCCGTCGAGGGCGTCGCCGCGATGCTCAGCGCCGCCTCCGGTACCTCCGTCGGTCCCCGTGATTTCGTCTGGGAACCCAGCCGCGGCGTCCTCGCCGACCTCACCCTCGGTCGTCGCGTCTTGTTCACCGGACGCGCCTCTCCGGCCTCCCCCCGCGACCTGTGGCGCGCTTCCGTCCTGCTCGCCCCCGAAGGGCGCCCCCTGCACGTTGCCCGCGCCGTCAACCTCACTTCCTCACCGCTCGGCGACGTCCACCCTCTCGTCGCGCGCGGAGGCTACGCCGCGTACGCCATGAACTCCCTCGGCGCGGTGCAGCAGATCACCTGCCTCGACCTGCACGGCGACCAACAGGTCGCCCCCGAACGCTTCGTCGATCGCGTCATGGCGAAGCTTACCAACTGGCAGGAAACCGACTCCTTCGACGGGATCGCGCGCGTCGAGATCAACACGTCGCAGTCGCTGCGGTCGGTGAAGCTTGCCTTCGGTGAGCAGCATCTCGAGGTCGCTCCCGAAGGGACGCAGGAGCGCTTCTCGCTGGATCTGCGCACGGCGGAAGTCATCGCTTCGCCCGCCGCGGACCATGTCGGCGCCACCTCGCTGCAACTGCCGCATCTCGCCAAACCGCCGGTGATCTGGGCAGTCGACACCGTCCGCGCTTGGACCGGCCCCGAGCCGATCGCCTGGCTCGAGGAGCAGGTGTTCGACTTGAAGGACGCGCTGCGGCGGTTCGTGTACTTCCAGGTTCCCGGAGGAGGAGATGCGGCGACGGCCACACTTGCGGCTCCAGCGCCGCCTGCTCCGACTGCCCCGCGCGCGCTGTCTGCGGACGGCATCTCCGAAGAGATCCCCTGGCCGCCGCCGCCGCTCCGCTCGATGTGGAAGGAGCCCGATCCGGCTGAAGGGAAATGGGAGCCGGTCAAGCACTCCTTCCTCCAGAAGCCCCGCGTGCCGGGCGCCAAGGAGCAGGCCCCGCCCTACTTCTACACCACGTTCGTCAAGCCCGACCCCAAGCGCCCCTACGTCAAGGTCCTCCTCGTCGCCATGGACTCGCGCCAACTGCAGCTCGGCATGGAAGGCGGTGTCGAGGACCCCAAACCGCTGACCGGCGCGCGCGGCGAAGGGCGAATCCCGCGCGATCCTGCCCTCCTCTCCCGCGTCGTCGGCGCGTTCAACGGCGCCTTCAAGACCACCCACGGCCAGTACGGGATGATGGTCAACCGCCGCGTGCTGCTCCCACCCAAGCCCGGGGCCGCAACGGTCGTCGCGCTTCAGGACGGACGCGCTGGCCTCGGCTCCTGGCCCGGCTCCGACGCCATCCCCGCAGAAGTCGTGTCCTACCGGCAGAACCTCGAACCCCTCGTCGAGGACATGAAGGTCGCCCCCTCCGGGCGCGTGCAGTGGGGCTTCCAGCTTCCGGGCACCAGCTTCCTCACGCACCGATCCGGCCTCTGCCTCACCAACGCGGGACACCTCGTGTACGCGTGGGGGGGCGAGGTCAGCGCGATCACCCTCGGCAACGCCATGGTCCAGGCCGGATGCGTCTACGGCATCCACCTCGACATGAACCCCCACCACACCGCGTTCGCGTTCACCGACATCCGCGACCCGGCCAAGCGCGACTTCGACGCCAAGATCCTCACGCCCGAGATGGAGACGCTCCCCGAGCGATTCATCGTCTGGTCTCCCAAAGACTTCTTCTATCTGATGCTCCGCCGGTTCGAACCGCCGGAGGTCAAGGGGGCGCAGTTCAAGGCCGACGACGGAACCCAACCCCCCCCCGCCTGGGCTCCCGCGTTCTTCCAGAGCGAGTGGACCGAGTCGGGCGTCCCCGTCCGCGTGGTCGCTGTCGCCCCGGGGCGCGCGCGTTTGCGCGTCCGCGCCGATGCCCGGTCCAGGGACGAAGCCTCCGACGACGGACTCCCCTGCTCACTCGATGCGGTCGAGGCCCGGCAGGTGATGGCGGTGGTGGGACTTGGCAACGCGCCGAAAGGTCAGGCGCCCGGCCTCCGAGTCGGGGGCAAGACCGGGGCTCCCGCAGGAGAGGGGGCGCTGTTGGTCTCGCGGGTCGATGGCAGCTTCGCCTTGTTGCCGCAGGGTAGTCGCAACGTGCCGGCCGACGCCGACTTCGTCGAACTGCCTGCCATCGTGTCCGGCGGACGTCCGGTGGAAGGGACCGCGGCTCGCAGCACCATGCGCAAGCGCGGCGCCCTGTGCGTGTCCGCCGACGGGTTCCTCTGGGTTGCGACCGCCACGGCATCGCTCGATGAGCCCCTGGCGGCTGCGTTGACGAAAGTCGGTTGTGAGCTGGCCGTATCGACGGACCGGGGAGCTCACGAGCCCGCCCTCGTTGCGCGCGCAGGGACGTCCTTCCCGCCGGTCGATCGCTACGAGCAGACGGTGGCCTACCTCTTGGGGCGTTCTCTGATGCCGGGTGCGGTGCGTTGGGGATCGACGGCGCCGACCACGGCTGCGCTGGCCCAGTGAGAGGCTCTTGGCAATCGTGCAGGATATGGGTTCCCGGTGACCCGCGTTCGGGGCCTTCCAGCGGGCGATTCGTGGACGTTCCGGTGATTGAATCTTTGGATTCGAGGAGTTAGCTGCTACGGAAGTCGGGTCATTTTGGACCCTGGCGCGCGTGGAGCACCCGCAATCCGTGCGGTAGGCAGCCCCCCTTACTCCTCGGATGCGTCGGTGTCCTGCTCTTCGTCCGACTCTGCCGGAGGCCGCGGGGTGGGCGGGCGAGAGGGCTGTTTGACACCGTTGACGGAGGAGTAGCGGGGGGGCTCGCCCGGGCCCGACTCATCGACCCAACGGGCCGACCCGGTCCTCACGTCCACGTGGATGAAAGAGCTATTCGGGTAGTAGCCGCAGCCCACGTCGCGAAGCGTATGGCAGAAGTCCCGAAGCGCCTGGTTCGAGACGCCGCGAATGGCGAAGTCGAGAGCCTTGCCGAGGTTGTGGTTGGAGTGGGTGGTGTGCTGGCCGGCCGAATGAGGGCGGAAGCCGCTCACGATTTCCAGGGGACGCCCCCCGAAGTGGTCGCTGAACTGGGTGAGGACCGCGACCAGTCGGGGATCGATCTGGCGGGTGTGGGCGGCGTCGAAACGGAGCATGCGCTGGAAGGCCTGGGCCACCCCCGGAAGCAGGCGGGAGCGTCGTCCGAGGGTCTTGCCGGACCAGCTTTCGCCATCGGCACGCGAGAGGGTGATCGTGCCGCGTTTGTTGGCGCTTCGGGCAGGGGGGGCGGCAGGCGCGCGGGAGGTTCCGCGACGCGCGCGGTCTTCGTTTCGGCTGTCGTATTCCTCGTCGCCGGCCCGGGCGCGGTCGGTTTCGCGGCTTGGGCGGTCGGACGGGGTCGCGGGTTGCGAACCGGGTTCCGGGACGACGAGTCGCTGGCCGGGCTTCAGTTTCTGGCCGGGTTCGAGGCCGTTGGCATCGCGGAGGGCTTCGACGGTGGTGTTGTATCGGCGGGCGATTTTCGCCAACGTGTGTCCTGGGGCGACCACGTGGGTTTTGTCGGCGAGGGCGTCGGCAGGGCCGAGCAGGCAGAGCGCGGCGGCCAGCAGGCCTGCGACCACGGGGCGGGGAGATCGGGGAGGGAGCACGCGCATGATCGAACCGCGTCAGGGACTCTCGAAAGCAGGACAAATAGCCCGAGGACGGGGGCCTGCAAAGCGCTTTTTTGCCCCGCCCCCACCGAAGATGCAACACTTGCGGACACGGCGCGAGTGTGTGCGCCGCACAGCGGCGATGCTGCAGGACGGACACGCGCATGGGTGACGGAAACAACCTCGTCGGGGTCGATATCGGCTCGAGCTCGATCAAGGTCTGCCAGATCAAGGAGACCCGCAAGGGACGGAGCCTGCACAAGCTCGCCTACGCGCCTCTCCCACCGCAGACGATCGTCGACGGCCACATCATGAACGCGGGCGCGGTGACCGAGACGCTCTCGCGGATGTTCGCCGACAACCAGATCAAGCAACGCAACGTTGCGATCAGCGTGTCGGGGCAGTCGGTGATCATCCGGAAGATCACGGTGCCGATGATGACGCCGGCGGAGCTCGACGAGCAGATACAGTGGGAGGCAGAGCAGCACATCCCCTTCGACATCAAGGATGTGCAGATCGACTACGAGGTGCTCAAGCGACAGCCGGAGCGGGGGCAGATGGATCTGCTGCTCGTGGCGGCGAAGCGCGACGAGATCAACGACTACGCCCAGTTCGTGCGCGAGGCGCGTCTGAAGCCGCTGATCGTCGACATCGACGCGTTCACCGTGCAGAACCTCTTCGAGGCCACGCGCGGGTTCCCGCCGGATCAAACCGTCGCCCTGATCAACCTCGGTGCGAGCCTGTCGTCGCTCAATATCATCACCGGTGGCATCAGCGCCTTCACCCGCGACATCGCGAGCGGCGGCAACGTGATCACCGAGGAGATTCAGCGCCAGACGGGAGTGAGCTTCGACCAGGCGGAGTCGTACAAGTGCGGCGGCTCCGGGGGCGACGCAGGCGCCTTCGGCTCCTCGGGCATGGTCCCGCAGCAGGTGCACGACGTGATCGAGAGTGTTTGCGACACGATCGCGGCGGAGATCCAGCGCTCCCTCGACTTCTTCATGGCGACCTCCGGGGAGAGCGAGATTCACCGCATCCACGTGACCGGCGGCACCGCGAACCTCACGCCGCTTCGCAACGCGATCCAGCGACGCGCCAAGACCAACGTCGATTTCTTCAACCCCGTCGAGAAGCTCACCCTCGACGGCCCCGGTGTTCCCGAGCCGCTCGTGCGCGAGCGCGCCGCCCAGCTGGCGGTCGCGGTCGGGCTGTCCCTGCGCAAGGAGAAGGAGAAGCGCGCGTGATTCGCATCAACCTCCTGCCCCAGAAGCGCGAAGCGCGGCGCGAAGCCAGCCAGGGCTGGCTGGTGGCCGTCATGCTGGTCACCGCCCTGGAAGTCATCATCCTGGTGCTCTACCACCAGCTGCAGCTCCAAGACCTCGCGCGCCAGAAGACGATCAACTCCGAGCTGGCCTCCCAGGCCCAGCAGATCGAGACCGCGGTCCAGAACCACGAAGCGGTCAAGAAGCAGCTCGGCGTCCTGCGTGCCCGCGAAGAAGCCATCGGCAAGCTCCAGACCGCACGAAGCGGCCCCACCGCCGTGCTCCTCGAGCTCGCCCACGTGCTCACCGAAGGACGCGGCCCCTCGGTGGATGCCGACAAGCTCGCCCAGCTCTCGAAGGACAACCCCCTCGCGGTCTTCAACCCCGGCTGGGACACCAAGCGCCTGTGGCTCACCTCCTTCGCAGAGAAGGATCGCACGGTGAAGATCGAAGGGTATGCGCGCGACGGTGAAGACGTCTCCGAGCTTGCGAGGCGCCTTGGACTGTCGAACTACTTCACCGACGTGAAGCTGTTGCCTGCGGCCCGGGAGGTGGACGCGAAGACCAAGGTCGAGGTGGTCAAGTTCCAGCTCCAGACGAAGGTGAGGTACTGACCATGGCTGGCCCCACCAAGGGAATCTCCCTCAACAAGCTCCCCGTCGCCGCCAAGATCGGCGTCGGCGCAGCCTTCGTCCTGCTCACGGCGATCGCGTACTTCGTCATTTTCTACAGCGACGTCTCCAGCGCGATTCGAAGCGCCAAGTCCGAGGAAGGCCAGCTCCGTCAGCGACTCGCCGAGGCTCGCAAGGCCGAGTTCGCCTACCACCAGGACCTCGCCGAGCTCACCGAACGCCAGCAGCGTCAGCGCGAGTTCAACAAGATCCTCCCCGAAACCACCGAGTACCCAGCCTTCCTCTCTTCGGTCCAGGGCGTCGCCAACGTCTCCGGCATCGACCTGCAGGCCTGGGCCCCCGTCGAGGAGTCCGCGGCGCAGTTCTACGCCAAGGTCCCGATGAAGCTGAAACTCGCCGGCAAGTTCCACCAGATCGCCAAGTTCTTCTACGGCATCGGTCAGCTCGATCGCATCATCAACATCGAGGACATCTCCATCGGGACTCCGAACACTGCGGGAGACGAGGTCACCGTGAAGGTCGACTGCCTTGCCACGGCGTTCCGAAGCCTGACCACCACGGCACCCGCCGCTCCTGCCGGGGCGGCTCCTGCAGGGGCCGCTCCCGCAGGGCAGACCCCGCCGCCTGCCGCTCCCGGAGGCAAATGATGCGTACGTCCCTGTCCTTCCTCGCGGGCCTGTTCGCGCTCTCCCTCGCTTGCCTCGGGTGCGAAGACGAGGTCATCACGTCCGGCGGAGAAGCCCCTCCTCCGCCTCCCCCCCGAGGTGCCGCGGCGCCCAAAGTCGTCGCCGATGCCGGCGCCGACGACGCCGCCAAGAAGATCGAGTTCCAGGAGCAGGACTTCGTCGAAACCGAGCGCAACCGCGACCCCTTCCGCTCCTTCGCCTCCACCTTCGCCGACACCGCCCAGAAGCTCCCCGGCAAGCAGCGTGACGTCCTGCTCGACCGCTACTCCATCGAGGAGCTGAAGCTGGTCGGCATCGTGACCGGAGGCGCCGAGAACCGCGCCATGTTCATCGACCCGTCCGGCAAGGGATGGGTCGTCAAACGCGGCCAGTTCATCGGCAAGGAGGAGATCGTCCACGCCAAGGGCGGAACCGGCGTCGACTACGCCCTCAACTGGCGCGTGGATCGGATCCGGGACGGGGACATCGTGCTGGTGCGCGAAGACCCCGCCCACTCCGACATCCCCCCGGCGACACGCGTCATCCCGCTTCGCCCCGAGAACGAGCAGGCCACCCCTCGCTGAGCCCGCTCGTGCCACTCCCCATCTCCCCGTCGATGCCCTGCCGCCGCCGCGTTTTCTCCGCTCCCCGCTCCCCCTCCCTCGCAGCGAGCGCTTCGGTGCGCCGTCTCCACCGTACCGCGCGCACCCTCTGCACCGAGCAAAAGTAGCCCAGAATTTGGTCCACTCCTGAACGTCGGGCTACGATCCGCGCGTACCCTTGATGGCCTGTTTTTCAAGGCCGGTTGGATGGGAGCCCGGGTCATGAGGTCTTCGCGCAAAGCCTGGTCCTGGTCGGTCGCTTCGGCGGCGGCCCTGTCATTCGCCCTGATCGCTTCGGAAGCGGGGGCGCAAGCAGCGTCGAACCACGTGCAGAAGGTCACGGTGCAGGAGACCGGCGAGGGAACCGACGTGTGGGTCGAGGGGACGACAGCTCCCCGCTACTCCGCACGCGTCGCCAATGGCGGCAAGCGCCTGATCGTCGACCTCGCCGATGCCGATCTCGCAAAGGCCATCCCGGCGATCACCCAGGCCACGGGGCTGGTCGGTGGCCTCGTCGCGCAGGCCTATCAGGCCGACGGCGCGAAGACCGCCCGCATCTACGTCCAGCTCACCGACAACGCTTCCTACCGCGTCCAGACAGTCGGCAACCGCCTGCGCATCCAGCTCGTTCGCGGCGCCTCCACCGCCCCGGCCGAGGGGCCCGCGACCCGGTCCACGCCCGCCGCGGCCCCCGACGCATCCCGCGCATCGGCGGTCGAGATCAAGAAGGTCAACTACCGACGAGGCAGTGGCTCCGACCAGATTGTCGTGCAGCTCGGCGGCGTCCCCTCCTACTCGCAAACGACGCCTCGCGCGGGACTGTCGCGGCTCGTCATTCGCTCCGCCTCCCTCGCCGAGGGACTCCAGCGAACGCTCGACGTAGGCGCGTTCCGAGGCGCGGTCACCGCCGTGTCGACCTACCGCGGCACCGGCAGCGCATCCGGCTCGGTCGTCATCGACGTGGAGCGCTCCGACGATGTCGTCGGCTCCGTGTCGGTCGAGGGCTCCTCGCTCGTGTGGAGCTTCGCCAAGGCAGGAAGCCTCCCTGCCTCGGTCACCGGAGTGGCTGCCGACGGCGGCGTCGCGCGCAAGGTCCGCACCGTCGCCCGAGAAGAGGGCTTCGACGGAATCCCCAAGGTCGAAGGAACCGTCGACCCCGAGGAGAGCGAGTCGGTGTCGGCGGAGTCCGGCGCCTTCCTGCCGGGCAACCAGTTGGCCCAACAGCGGCGCGATCGCGAGGTCACCGGCGGCGGGCGCCGCATCGATCTCGACCTCAAGGACGCCGACATCCACAACGTGCTCCGGCTGCTCGCCGATGTCGGTCAGGTCAACATCGTCACGGCCGATGACGTCACCGGCTCCGTCACGATCCGCATGCGCAACGTCCCCTGGGACCGCGCCCTCGAGGTCGTGCTCCAGGCCAAGTCCCTCGGCATGTCCCGCCAGGGCAACGTCATCCGCGTCGCCAAGCTCGCCGACCTCGAGAAGGAACGCGAGATGGCCATCGCTCGCCGCAAGCAGGAGTACCAGCTCACGCCCATCGAGACGCGCCTCGTGCCCGTCTCCTACGCGGGAGCGGGAGACATCCAGGCCCGCGCCAAGGACCTGCTCTCTCCGCGCGGGTCCATCGCCGTCGACGACCGCACCAACGTGCTGATCGTTCGTGACGTTGCGGGCAACCTCAACCAGATCGAGGAGCTCGTCCGCTCGCTCGACACCCAGACCCCGCAGGTCCTCGTCGAGGCGAGGATCGTCGAAGCCACGAGCCGGTACCTGCGCGACGTGGGCATCCAGTGGGGCGGCGACATGACTTTCTCCGGGGCCACGGGCAACCCGACCGGTCTGGCGTTCCCGTCGAGCATCGGCATGGCGGGCGGCGCCACCGACACCAATGCCCCCACGGCAGGCATGTCGCCCTTCAGCCGCTCGGTGGCGAACCCGAACTTCGCGGTCAACCTCCCGGCCACGGTCGGTACCGGGACAGGCGGTGCCCTCGGCATCACGCTCGGTCACATCAACAACACGGTCAACCTCGGAGTCCGCCTCTCCGCGGCCGAGACGAGCGGCATGGTGCGTATCGTGTCCAGCCCGCGCGTGCTGACCCTCGACAACCACGAGGCCACGATCAGCCAGGGCACCTTGATCCCGTTCTCCCAGGTCAGCGCCATGGGCGTGCAGACGACCTTCCGCGAAGCCAAGCTCGAGCTCCGCGTCAAACCCCACGTGACCGCCGAGGGGAGCGTGTCCATGCACGTCAAGGTCAACCGCGACGAGCCGGACTTCACCAACACCTCGGCGCGAGGCGATCCCACGATCCTCAAGCGCGAAGCGGAGACCGACCTGCTCATCATGGACGGTCACACGGCGGTCATCGGCGGCATCTTCACGCGCAACACCGGTCGCAACCTCGACCAGGTGCCGTTCTTCGGGGACATCCCGCTCATCGGCCTGCTGTTCCAACATCGCAAAGCCAACGACACCCGCGGCGAGCTCGTGATCTTCATCACCCCTCGCATCGTCAACCGCGCTGAAGCTCTCGGACGCTGAGCCCGGAAGCCCGTGTGGAATCTCCTCCCCCATCCGTCCGCCTGATCGTCGCAGAGCCGCTGCGCATCGACCGCCCCGGCGTGCGCAGCAACCGCTTCATCCGCGCCTACGTCACCACCTTCCAGGTCGTATTCAGCTACCTCTGGATCTCCTTCGGCCGGCGTCTGATGGGCCACGTCTGGTACCAGCAGCGCATGGCCGGCGCCCACAAACGCAACGCGCGCCGCGTCGAGCACACGGTCGTCCGTCTCCAGGGGCTCTTCATCAAGGTCGGACAGCTCCTGAGCATCATGGCGAACTTCCTCCCCGAGGAGTTCCGTCAGGGCCTCGAGCGCCTGCAGGATCAGGTCCCCCCCCGACCCTTCTCCGAGATCGCCGAACGCATCGAGACCGAGTTCGGAAAGCCCGTCGACTCGGTGTTCGACAGGTTCGACCGGACCCCGCTCGCGAGCGCATCCCTCGGGCAGGTCCACGAGGCCTACACCAAGGAAGGGCTGCGTGTTGCCGTCAAGGTGCAGCACAAGGACATCGACGAGGTCACTCGCCTCGATCTGCACACGATCCGCAGGATCATGCAGATCGTGAGCTTCTTCTTCCCCATCCGTGGGCTCGACGCCTACTACCACCAGATCCGCGAGATGATCTCGCGGGAGCTCGACTTCCACGGCGAGGCCGACAGCATCGAACGGATCGCGGAGAACTTCTCCCACGACCCTTCCGTGCTCTTCCCGCGCGTCGTTCGCGACCTTTCCTCGTCCCGCGTGCTGACCACCACGTTCCTCGAGGGGACGAAGATCGGCGACGTGGCGGGACTCGACGCGATGGGGATCGATCGGTCGGAGCTGGCCCGGCGGCTCATCCGGACCTACTGCCAGATGATCTTCGTGGACGGCATCTACCACGCCGACCCGCACCCGGGGAACATCCTGGTCACCGCCGACGCCAAGCTGATCCTGCTGGACTTCGGGGCCGTGGCGGAGCTCTCTCCCGAGATGCGCGAGGGCATCCCCGAGTTCCTCGAGGCCGCCATCCGTCGCGACACCGACCGTCTCGTCAAGGCGATGCGCAAGATGCGATTCATCGCCGCGTCTTCCGACGACGAGGTGAGCGAGAAGGTGATCGAGTACCTGCACCGCCAGTTCCAGGAGGAGATCAAGCTCGAGAGCTTCAACCTCAAGGACATCAAGGTGGATCCGCAGCGGGGGTTCGAGAACCTCATCGACCTGCGGCGCATGAACATCGGCATCAAGGAGCTGTCCGGAGCCTTCCAGATCCCGCGCGACTGGGTCCTGCTCGAACGCACGCTGCTGCTGCTCATGGGGGTCTGCACGCAGCTCGACTCGCGCATGAACCCCATGGACGTGGTGCGTCCGTACCTGCACGACTTCGTGCTCGGCAACCGCGACTGGACCCAGATCGCGCTCGAAGCCGCGAAGGACATGGCGCTGCGCGCCCTCACCCTCCCGGAGTCGCTGCAGAAGTACCTCAACAAGTCCGTGCGCGGAGAGATCGAGGTCCGTGTGCGCGGCATGAGCGAAGGCGCCCGTCTGATCTACTCCGCCGCCCGCCAGCTCGTGTACGCCGCCGGCGCGATCTCCCTCGGCATGGCCGCACTGCAGCTCTCCCTCGCAGGGCGCGACCGCACCGCCACCTGGTGCCTCATCGGCTGCGGCGTGATGGCTTCGATGTTCGTGCTTGCTGCTGTCGTTCACCGCCCCAAGAGGTAGAGCGGCCCGATCTGCGACGCGGCGAGACCGCCTATCCGCGGCGCAGCCTCCCCTCGGCGTACATCCCCACGATGCGCATCGCCACGTCGGCCGAGCGGAACGTCGGAATGCCCTTCTCCTCGATGGCCCGCGAGAACGCGTCGTACAGCACGCCGCTGTCCACGCTCGCCACCACCGGCTTGTCGGTGTCCGCCGCGGCGCGCGCGAGGCGGTGGACCAGGCTCCCCTCCGCGTGGAAGGATTGCCCCTCCGGCGCCCCGTCGCCCAGCGTCGCCATCCGAGCCGTCAACGGTACGGTCGCGCACAGCACGACGTCCACACCGGGATCCCCGAAGAACGCGCGCACCGCGTACTCGTGGGCTTCATCGTCCGCCATCGGCGTCACGTCCAACGGGTTGTGCACGTCCACCAGCGCATCGAGCTTGCCCTTGACGAGCGCGGCCTGCAGCGCGGCGGTGGTCTGCTCCGAGAAGGACGCGAGCTGCAGGTTCCACGCCGGGCCGCGGATCGCGTCGGCGATTCCCACCGCTTCGTAGCCCGCGTTGGACAGCGCCGCGATGCGACGTCCCGTCCACTTCCTGCCGCCCATCAGCGAAGAGACCTTCACAAGATCGAGGAAGTCGTTGAACGACGAGCACACCCACGCGCCGGCCTGGGCCAGCAACGACTCGCAGACGTCGTAGTCGCCTGCGAGGGAGGCCGTGTGCCCGCTGGTGGCCTTCTTGCCCTCCGACGTGCGGCCGGCCTTGTAGAAGATCACGTCGCGCCCGCTCGCGGTGATCTCGCGAACCGCCTTCGCACAAGCCAGCCCGTCGCCGTCCTTGAACCCCTCCGAGTACACCGCGAAGGTGCGAACCTCGGGGTCGCCAGCCAGGTGACGCAGGAAGTCCCCCACCGTCAGATCGACCTGGTTTCCCGTCGAGACCGCATAGCGCGGGCTGAGCCAGTCGAGCTTGCTCATGCGCGTGATCATGAACGCCCCGCTCTGGCTGATCAGCGCCACGTTGCTCTTGCCGTCGCTGCGCAACGGCAGCTTCGTCTGCGGAATGAACAGCGTGTGGTAGCTGCCCGGCTGCGACACGATCCCCAGGCAGTTCCCGCCGTTGACCACGAGCGGCTTGCCTGCCTCGCGCCCCTTGCGGATCGCCTGCTTCACGCGATCCTCGATGCTCTGTCCCCCTTCCTTCTCGCCCATGCCCCCGGCGATCAGAATCACCCCCACCGCCTTGTCGTGCGTCGCGAGCTGCTCGATGATGTCGGCCACCTGATCGGCGCCCACCGCGAGCACGAACAGATCCACCCGCTCGGGCAGATCCTTGATCTCCGGCACGCACCGCACCCCGTCGATCTCCGGGCAATCGGGCCGAACCACGTACGCCTTCGACTTGTCGAAGCCCACCTCGAGCATGTTGCGCAGGATGATGCGCCCCATGTTCATCCCCTTCGACGACACTCCGATGATGCCGATGCTTCGCGGCTCGAGCATCGGGCCGAGGGACGTGATCGGGCGCGTGATCGGCAGCTCGGGTCGGGGACCGAACTTCAGGAGACCGTCGAGCGCCACCAGCTCCCCGCGCACCACACCGAATGGATTGACCTCCAGCTCGGTGATGGTCCACGAGCGCGACTCCACGCCGAACTGAACCGCGATCTGCTGGAACCCTCCGATCACCTTCCGCACCGCTCCGTCGTCCACCAGCTTCTTGCCCGCACGCGTCCGACCTGCGAGGCGCTGCCACGCCAGCGTCGGGCGGAACAGCTCGAGCATCGATGCCTCGTCGAGCTCTGTCGCGCTCCCGGTCACCACCGCGAGCCCCTTGTGGCAAGCGTGGCCGAGCAGCTCCGTGTCGATGCCGCCGACGCCCATCGTCAGCACGTGGCCGAACTCGCGGTTGTACTGCAGGCCGACCAGGACCTCGTTGCCCGGGCCTTCGCCTTCGAAGCGGAGCATCTCCACCACGAGCACACCGCGGATGTCGGCCAGGATGGCGTCCTCGAGGGCCTTGCCCGTTAGGCCGCGATAGCACTTGGGAGCGTGTCCCGGGCGGGCTTCGAGCGAGCGGGCGTATCGCTGCGGGACTTCCTGCAGCATCTTGCGTGCGGCTTCGGCGACGGCAGCCGCGGAAGCCTCGACCTTCACCACGCCGCCGACGTCGGTCTTGTGGGCGATTTCGGGGGAGACGATCTTGACCACGACACGCTCGGAGCCGAGGGCTCGGAGGGCATCGGGATCGGGTGCGGCGCCGGGAGCGAGCAGGTGGAACCGGGGAACCGCGCAGCCCGCCGCGCCGAGGACCTGATACACCTCGTGCTCCAGGAGCTGAAACCTCTTCTCCGAAGCAGCAGCGTCCAGAATCGACTTGATGCGCTCGACTTCGATGGTCATGGCACTTGCCTCGTGCTTGGGGTCGTTGGGGGGCGGCGCCGCGAGAGCAGCGCGCGATCAGGCCTTGAAGAGCAGCGACGGGAGCTGGTCGCCGGCGCTGGGTGCGGACGCGGCGATCTGTCGCGCCACGTCTGCCGAGCCGTTGACCTTGCCGACCGCGTCGGAAGTCAGCGCGGCGAGCACCGCGGGACCGACCGGCTGGCCGAAGACGTCCTTCCACGCGGGGACAGCGTCGGGCGCGAGCACTCCGCCGATCAGACGGGCGATCAGCGCGCGGGCTTGACGGCTCGTGATTCCGGCGGCGAGGCAGGCGCGATACGCCGCGCCGGCGGCCTTGCCAGCGCGGAAGGCATCGACGTTGGTCTTCTGGATCTTCTCGCCCTTGGCAGCGAAGGCCTCGCGGATGCCGCGCTCGAGCAGCTCTTCCTGCAACCCGAGGAACGGACTGCCAGCGCCGAGCAGGACCATGTTCTGGGCACGGCCGCTGCCCGCCTGCCGCGCGAGCTTGTCCGCCGGCACCAGGGTGTGGTTCGGCAGCGTCGCGATGGCGTCGAGGACGCTGTCGACCTCGGGGTAGTCCGGGACGTTGACGTACGGGTCGGTGGAGCTGACGACGGCGCCCGAGGGGGAGAGGAAGTCGACGTAGCGCAGGGACTCGACCGGCTCGATGGCGAGCACGAGGGTGCCTCGTCCCTTGGGCACCAGGTCGCTGTGGATGGTGGAATCGGACACGCGAAGGTGGGAGATGACCGCGCCTCCGCGCTGGCTCATGCCGTGCACCTCCGCCTGCTTGAACTTCAGGCCCTGCCAGATGGCAGCCATGTCGATGACGAACGAGATCGAGACGATTCCCTGTCCGCCGACGCCCGCGAGGATGATGTTGGTCTCCATGGTGTCACTCCGTCGGGATCCGAACCGTCACTTCTTCTTCGCCGTCACCACGCACTCGCGCGTGGGGATGATCACCGAGAGGCCTTCATAGGCCACTTCCCGGCGGATGATCTCGAGGTTCTGATCGTGGAACTTGCGGTGGGCCTGCAGCACGTGGACGTGCTCCGGATCGACCCCGAGTCCCTTGACTACGTTGGCCAGGACACCGTCGGCCATGCTGTCCTGCCCGCCGGTCATCGCCGTGGTGGAGTTGTCGAGGATGAACACCGTCATCGGCGTGTTCTGCTGCGCGGCGCCGATCAGCGGAGTCATCCCCGAATGGATGAAGGTCGAGTCGCCGATGGTGCACAACACCGGACGCATGCCTGCCTGGGCAGCGCCCATGGCCATGCTGATGCTCGCGCCCATGTCGATGCACGAATGGATCGTCTGGTAGGGCGGATACGCCCCGAGCGTGTAGCAGCCGATGTCGCCGAACACCCGCGTCTCCGGCAGCTCGTCCATGATCTCCCGCACGATCTGGTACGAGTCGATGTGCGGGCAACCGTCGCACAGCCGCGGCGGACGCGCCGGCAAGTGCACCGTCGGAGTGCTCTGCCGCGCAACCGCCGGCATCCCCAGCGCCTTGCGCACGATGTCCGGATTCAACTCTCCCGTGCGCGGCACCGCGCCGTCGAGCCTGCCGTGGATCGGCTTCGGCGCGCCCAGCAGCCCGACAATCTGCCCCTCGATGAACGGATAGCCGTCCTCGAGCACGAGCACCTCGTCGACCGCCTCGATCAGCTCGCGGACCAGACGCTTCGGAATCGGGTAGGCGCCGATCTTGAGGATCGACGGCATCTCCGCGCCGTCGCCGTAGTTCTCGCAGACGTAGTTGTAGGCGACTCCGGCAGCGATGATGCCGAGCTTGCGGCTCTTGGGGTTGAGCTTGAGCTGGTTCCAGCGGCACGACTCGCTCCATGCGAGCATGTCCGCCTGCTTCTCCGCCAGCGAGGCGAACAGGCGGCGCGCGTTCGCGGGCAGCAGGGTCCAGTCCGCCGGACGCTCCGAGGGGCGCAGGGGGTTGGGCTCCCGGCGCGGCGCAAGCTCCACGCCGCTGCGGCTGTGTGCCAGCCGCGTGACCATCCGGATCATGATCGGCAGCCGAAGCTTCTCGGACAGCTCGTAGCCCTCGCGCGTCATCTCGTAGGCCTCTTGCCCCGTGCAGGGCTCGACCGCGGGAATCATCGCAAACCAGGCGTAGATGCGGCTGTCCTGCTCGTTCTGGCTGCTGTGCATCCCAGGATCGTCTGCCGAGCACACCAGCAGCCCGCCGTCCACTCCCGACACCCCCGAGTTCATGAACGGGTCCGCTGCGACGTTGAGCCCCACGTGCTTGAACGACACGAGGGCACGACGCCCCGCGTAGCTCATGCCGAGGGCCTCCTCGTACGCGACCTTCTCGTTGGCGGACCACACGGCATGCACGCCTCCCTCTCCGACGGGAGGCCCGTTGTGCGTCTCGCGATGGACAAACTCGAAGATCTCCGTGGCCGGCGTCCCGGGGTACGAATACGCCCCGCTCAGTCCGGCGTGGATGGCGCCGAGGGCAATCGCCTCGTCACCGAGCAACGGCCTGCGTTCCATGGTGCCTCCGTGCTTCGCTTCGCGCGCGGGCAGGTTCGTGATCGTCAGCCCGGGCAAGCTCGGCATTACCGTGTCGGTCCCTCGAAGTAAACGATCTTGTCGGCCACGGAACGCAGCCTTTTCCGCGCCCCGAGCACTACCCTCGCACCGCTGCGATCGCCCCCCTCGGCAGGCCCATTCCGCCCCTCAACGCCCCTGCCGATCCCGCACGTGCTTCTCCAGAAACGCCAACGTGCGCTGCAGGTAGTCCCTCCGGTTCGCCTCCCGCCGGAACCCGTGCCCCTCGTCCGCGTACACAACCAGCTCCGCATGGCCCCCGTGCGCCTTCACCGCCTGCTCGAATGCAGCCGACTGCGCGCACGGCACCGCTCGATCCTGCTCCCCGTGGAACAGCAGCACCGGCGCCTTGACCTCCCGCGCATCCCGCAGCGGCGATCGCTCCCTCCACAACCGCGCTGCCTCCGGTAGCGGCCCGACCAGCGTCTCCTGGTAGTGCCGCTCGAACCGGTGCGATCCAAGCATCGCCTCGTACAGATCCCCAATCCCGTACGAAACTACCCCCGCCGCCCAGAAGTCCGCGTCCACCGTCAGCGCACGCAGCGCCGTGTACCCCCCTGCGCTCCCCCCCAGAATCGCGATGCGCCCCCGCTCCGTCGCGCCCCGCTCGATCAATGCCTCCGCCCCCGACCGCGCATCCTCCACGTCCACCACTCCCCAGTGGCCGTTGAGCATGTCCTGGTACGCGCGCCCACGCTGCGTGCTCCCTCGATGGTTGACCGACAGCACGTGCCATCCTCGCGTCGCGAAGTACTGCGCCGTCGCCTCGTAGCCCAGCTCCGACGCCGAGGTCGGACCTCCGTGCACCATCACGATCGCGGGCGCTGCTGCTCGGCCCCGCGCCCGCGTCCAGATGCCCCATACCTCCGTCTCGTCGCGCGCGCGCCACGTGATCACCTCCACCGCGCAGAGCGCTGCGGGATCCCACGGACCCGGTTCGGTCGTGGCACGAACGATCTCCGGACCGGCCTCCGACGGTCCCACCTCCCGGCTGACCAGCACCGGTGGCGTGCACGGCGAGGAGCCGACGCAGGCGATCCTGTCCAGCCCCCCGACGCCGCCATCCAGGCAGGCGAACCCCTGGATCGAGGTCAGCACGCTGTCGATGCGACGCACGGTCCCGGTGTCCACCTCGATGGACATCAGCCGCGCCAGCCCGTCGAGGCGCGAGACCACGTACAGGCGTCGCCCGCCCTGACCGATCCCCATCGGAGTCATCCGCTGCACCCAGTTCGGGCTCCCCACCTCCCCGGCCGTGTCCGCGATCTGCCGCGCCCTCATCGCTTGCAGATCCAGCTCCCAGGGTGCCCGCCAGCCGCTCTCGTCGCTCGTGAAGATCAGCCTGCAGCCGTCGGGGTGGGCCATCGGAAACGCCAGGTGCACTCCCGGCCGCGCGAACGCCGTGACCGACACCGGGAGCGCCTCGTGCAGCGCGTTGCAGTCCGCCAAGGGGCGCGCGAACCGCGCGATGCGCAGCTCGCTCTCGTCCCATGGCATCACCCGACCCGACCACGTCTGCCACGCGCACCACGCACCCCGCGGCCCCAGACACGGATCCCCAGCGAAACCAAGGCTCCCGTCCAGCCTCACAGGCCACTGCCGGCCGTCCGTCGACCCCAGCGCGATGAACCCCTCGCCTCCATACTCCGCAACGTGGACCTCCCACCGTCCACACTCGCTCACCACAGGCGCTCCGACCCCGTCGATGGCCGGCCCGATCTGCACCCCACGCCCCCCAGGGAGCTCCACGCACGCGAGCCGTCCTTCGCGGGTCGCCACCACGAGCCGATCGCCCCGCAGGCAGAACAGGCCCCCACCGTAGCCGACGCCGCCGCACGGGGAGGGCTCGACACACAGGGTTTCCCTCAGGCCGGTGGCCAGCAGCACCCGCTCGACGCTGGTCTTGCCGTCTCCCGACGCGGCGAAAAGGAGGCTTGTGCCGTCTTGCGCGAAGGCGGGCTCGCTCAGGCTGCGCTGCAGGTACACGCGGTGGGCTGGAAGGATGGGGGCGTGGTCCATGGCAGGACGCTAGCATTCCGGGGCGCGGGGTTGACAGGTCTCGTCCGGACGCTTCCCCGGATGTCACCGCGACTGCTTGACTCCGTGCGGCGAACGTTCTTCCCTTGGGCATGGGATGCGCGCGGGGATGACTCGCGCGCAGCAGCTTTCTGCATTTCGAGGTGCCGTATGAAGACGACGAGCTTGTGGAATACTCACTTGGGACGTGGCTTGGGGTTCGTGGCGCTGGCGGCGGTGGCCATCATGGGGGGGCTGGCCGCGTGCGGTGGCGATGACTCCGACGCCGCGTCGTTCACCCCTGGAACGGGTGGCGGCGGCGGAAGCGCCGGGGCGGCAGGCAGCGCCGGATCCAGCAGCTGCAGCGCACCCAGTCAGCTGTGCTCCGGTGTGTGCACCCCGGTCAACCTCGACGCGAACAACTGCGGCATGTGCGGGAAGAAGTGTGCTGCCGGCGAGGTGTGCTCCAACGGCACGTGCGCGCTCAGTTGTGGCGGCGGCACGACCAAGTGCGGCGACAAGTGTGTAGACACGGCGAGCGACGAGGTGAACTGCGGGAGCTGCGGCAACGCATGCAAGTCCGGGGAGATGTGCTCTGCCTCGAAGTGCGCGGTCACCTGCTCGGGTGGCACTTCGAACTGCGACGGCAAGTGTCTCGACCTCAACAGCGATCCCGCCAACTGCGGTGGGTGTGCCAAGGCGTGCGCCTCCGGTGAGGTCTGCTCCGGCGGCAAGTGCGGAAGCCAGTGCACGGCGCCGCAGATCAACTGCAACGGCAAGTGCACCGACACCAACCTCGATCCGGCGAACTGCGGTGCGTGCGGCACGCAGTGCAAGGCCGGCGAGCTGTGCTCCACGGGTGCATGCGCCGCCAACTGCGGCGGCGGCACCACCGCCTGCGGCACCAAGTGCGCCGACACCGCCATCGACCCGGCCAACTGCGGGGCCTGCGCGAACGCCTGCGGACAGGGCGAAATCTGCTCCGCGGGAACCTGCGCCTCCTCCTGCGGCTCCGGCACCCAGCTCTGCGGCGGCAAGTGCGCCGACATCAACAACGATCCCATGAACTGCGGCGCCTGTGACAACAAGTGCGGCGGCGGACAGATCTGCTCCGCCGGCAAGTGCACCTGCGCCGCCGGCCTCACCCTCTGCAACGGCAGCTGCGTCAACACCGAGAAGAACGCGTCGAACTGCGGCACCTGCGGCAAGGTCTGCTCCACCGGGGAAACCTGCGTCAACAGCATCTGCTCCACAGGCCAGTGCCCAGGCGGCCTCGTCAAGTGCGGCGTCGATTGCGTCAACCTCTCCAACGACGCCGCCAACTGCGGCGGCTGCGGACAGGCTTGCTCCGGCGGCAACTCCTGCGTCGCTGGCGTGTGCTCCACCTGCGACAGCGCCACGACCGACTGCGACGGCGACGGCTGGCTCGTCTCCGAAGGCGACTGCTGCGACAAGCCCGGCCTCTGCGGCTCCGACCCCTCCAAGGTCAACCCGGGCGCGATCGAGGTCGTTGGCAACGCCATCGACGACAACTGCAACAACAAGACCGACCTGTTCGACATGGAGGACACCGTGCCGTGCGACTCGGCGCTCACCTCCAACCCCCAGATGCCTGCCGACTACGCCAAGGCCCTCGGCGTCTGCCGAACCACCGAGGAGAACCCCGGCGACAAGAAGAACCGCACCTGGGGTCTCATCGACGCCAAGGTCGTCCGCGCCGACGGTTCCCCGCTCGGTGACTGGGGTGCCGTCTCCATCCGCGACAAGTTCGGCTCCATCCAGCCCGCTCCCCTCGAGGGCGGCCGCGTCGTCGTGCTCTCCAGCGGAATCTCCGCCGATTCCTCCCAAACGAACCCCGGCCCGAACGTCGACCCGGGAGACACGAACGTGTCCTCCTCGCACACCCCCTCCAGCTCCGTGAGCATCTCCAACTGCTCCCAGCCCTACTGCGTGAAGGACTGGTTCGCCACGCCCAACCTGCCCCTCAAGCCCGCCAACGGGCTGCCCGATTCTCCGAGCTGCTCTTCGAGCGACAGCAGCACCGCGAATGACTCGGTCATGATCGTGCTGCGCATGCGCGCCCCGACGAACGTGCGCGCCTTCTCCTTCAACTCGTACTTCTTCTCCGCCGAGTACCCCGAGTACGTCTGCTCGAGCTTCAACGACCAGTTCATCGCCCTTGTCGACACCCCCAGCGGCACGCCTGCACCCATCCCGAATCCCATCGACAAGAACCTGATGACCTACACCAACGCGGGCCAGCAGTGGCCGATCGGCATCAACATCGCCCACGACACCAGCCTCTTCGCCGTGTGCGAATCGCAGACCGCGAACCCTTCCTGCTGGGAGTCCGACGTGAGCTCGTTGTCCTGCGGGCTCGGCCCCGACCAGCTCACCGGCACCGGCTTCGATCTGCTCACCGGCGGATGCCGGATCGGTGGCGGAACCTACTGGCTGACCACCGCCGGCAACGTCATCCCCGGCCAGGTCGTCGAGCTCCGCATCGCGCTCTGGGACGTCGGCGACTCGATCTACGATTCTCTCGCGGTCATCGACGGCTTCAAGTGGCTTGCCTCCGCCACGCTCCCCGGCACGGGAAACTGACCTCCCTGCTGGTGCGTCCATCCACGCACTGACTCCCCGGACAACCCGCACGAAACTTTGCCCGATCCTCGGCACCGTGGCACTGCCGTGACCATGTCCCGTAGTGTAGTCGCCTCGCATGCTGCCTTCGCGCTCGCGGCCGTGCTCCTCTCCTCGCCCTCCTCGCACGCGGGCAACCCCAACGCCGTCAAACCCTCCGACTACGCGACCACGCCCGTCGCGCGCTACGCCTCCATGGACGGCTCCGCCTGCCTCCAGGACCTCCGCTCTCGCGGTGTCCCGTTCTCCCCCGTTCCCTCCGTCGCCGGCGTCGACACCCCCGTTCGCATGCTCGGCTCACTGCACGGCGTGCGCTTGACACAGCTCGGTCGCACGCCCGACGAGGCCCTCAACTCCGACGGCGGAATCGCCGACTGCAGGCTCGTGCTCGCGCTCGACGACTTTGCCGCGAAGCTCTCCGCGCTCGGCGTGGTCGAGCTGGGCTTCCTCGGCGCCTATCGTCCCGACGCCAGCGGGAATGCCAGGCCGGGGGAGCGTCATCCCGCGGGCCTCGCGATCGACGTCGCATGGTGGAAGAGGCAGGACGGGCGCGAGCTCAACGTGCTTCGGGACTTCCAAGGGCGTGTGGGCGCGGTCACGTGCGGACCCCGCGCGCAGCCCCCGCGACAGCAGTCCGCTCCCGCTGCGCAGCTGCGTCACCTCGTCTGCGAAGCCGCATCCGACAGGCTCTTCAACCTCGTGCTCACGCCCAACTACAACCGCGACCATCACGATCACATCCACTTCGAGGTCCGGCGGAACATCGATTGGATTCTGGTCCAGTAGCGCGTCCTGCGAGCTTCACCCGCCGCCCCCTTCTCCCACAACCTTTGCCTTGCCCCGCGCGGCAGCGCGTCTAAGGTAGGGAGCGGAACGCCGTGGGCGACCAGGCCACCGATGCAGCGGGCTCAAACCCCCAACAACCCGTTGCGGGCAAGGCCAGGCTTCGGCCAACGGGACCGTCGCTGCGACGTCTCGCTCGCGGCACCGGCGCCGTCCTCGGCTTGACCAGCGTGTTCGCCATCGCCGCCGCTTCCGGCCTCGTGATCCACATCCAGCTCCCTCCCATGCGTCGCCTCTTCACGCGCGTGGCGCTGGGCCTCGTCAACGATTCGATCCAGGGACGTATCGAAGTCCAGTCCGTCGATCTACTCCGCACCAACAGCCTGGAGGTTCGCGGTGTCCGCGTGCTCGATCCGACCGGCCGCGTCGTCATCGACGCCGACCGCCTCCAGGCCTACGTCGCCACCGGCGCTTTGATCGGATCGGCCCTGCGCGGCTCGGGTGACATCCTGGTCCGCATCCCCCACGTGCGCAGTGACCGCATGACGGTACAGCTCGAGCAGCAGTCCGATGGCGGGCTGTCGCTTGTCCAGGCGTTCCTGCCCCGTCCCAAGCCTCCCGGCCCCCCTGGCCCCCCATCGGCCAAACCCCCTCGCCACGTCGTCGTCGACTTGCCCGTCATCGAGATCGGCGGCGTCGCGGCCTATGGCAACATGGACGCGACAGGCCCCATCGACGCCGAAGTCCGCTCCGCGCGCGGCGCGGTTCACGTCGATTCCGAGCGCGTGAGCGTCACCCTCGAGCCCTCCTCCCTCATGGCTCGCAAGCCCCTCCCGGTTCCGGCCAGCGGCATGGTCAAGCTCGACGTCCGCTCGCCCGGCGCCATCTGGGGCTCGTTCACGGGGCAGGCTGGCGACATCGAGCTGTCGATCGACGCGAAGCTCGACGGGCGCAAGCTCGACGCCACGGTGACCGTCCCATCGGTGCGCGGCGAGACGCTTGGTGCGCTAATCCCGTCGATCGCGCTCAAGAGTCCGGCGGCGGGACGCATCGAGCTGCATGGCGACGTGGCGAAGCTCGACTCCCTGGTGCACCTGGACTCGGGCACGGCGCGAATCGACGCGCGCGGACCGTTGATCACCACGGGCAAGCCTCGCGCCGAGCTCGACGTCGAGGCGCGCGGCGTCGATCTCTCGACGATCCTGGTCGACGCCCCTCCGTCGCTGCTGAGCGGCGATGCACACGTGGAGGTGTCGCTCTCGGGGACGCCGACGGTGAAGGCTTCGGGCAGCACGATGCCGGGGGCGATCGCGGGGATCGAGCTGCCCGGCTCCGACTTCGAGGCGCGCTTCGAGGGCGGAAAGCTGCAGGGCAAGGCCGCGGTGCACGAGCCGGGCATCCCAATCGAGGCCACGTTCGAGATCGACAAGGGCGCGGTATCGGTGACCGCAACCTCGAGAATTGCCTCGCTCGATGCGGCCCCCAGGCTCCAACGCGCGGCCAGGGGAAGTGCGACCGCGCGCCTCTCCGCAAGCTGGCGCGAAGGACAGCTCGATGCCGTCCTCGCCGGCGACTTCTCCGGCTTGTCCCGTGACCCGATCGGCGTGCGCTCCGGCCGCGTCAACGCTCACGCTTGGGGACCTCCGTCGAGCCTGGCCGTGAACGCGACCGTCACCGGGTCCGGCATCGACGCCGCGGGGCTCCAGTGGAAGGAAGGCAAGCTCGTGGTCCGTGGACCGGTGCGCGCTCCTCGCGTCGAGGTGCACCTGCGCGGAGATGCCCTCCCCAACGTCGACAGCTCCCTCGCGCTGTCCCTCGGAAAGCGCGCAGCGGTGAGCGATCTGAAGGTCGAGCTCGGCAGGGGGCGCGAGTCCTTCGCCTTCCACTCCGAGCGCGTCGAACTCGGAGGCGGCTCGGTCGACTTCGGTGGAATCGCCATCGACGGCCTCGGTGAGCCGATGGATGGCGTGGTGAGAGTCGGCGCCGACGGTTTCGACGTGCGGCTCGTTTCCAGCGGCGTGGACCTCGGCAAGCTCGCCGACGTCGTCGGCGTTCGCGGACCCAGGTTGAGCGGAACCGCGGCCATCGACATCGACGTCCGCAGCGCCGGCAAGCAGTCCAACGGGTGCGTCAAGATCGACGTCAGCAAAGGGCTGATCGATCCGCTTCCCTTGGAGATCGGGGGAGCGATCCGCGCGCGGCTTGGGGGGTCGCACGTCGAGTTCGACGCGGCGTTGGCTGCGGGATCGAAGCCGGCTGTGGCGCGCGAGACGGGTGACGCGTGCATGGCGGATCTTTCGATTCCCGAGGGGGCCGTCGTCGCCTTGCGTGCCGATGGCGACATCGCCCTCGCGGGCACCCCGATGAAAGCCGGCTCGTGGCGCGAGGCGACCGGGACGGCGAGGCTCACCGAGCTGGGGATCGATCTCGAGCAGATCAAGAAGGCGTTCGGGATGATCGAGATGCTCACCAAGGTGGAGCTCCCCGGACTGGGAGGGAAGATCAAGGCTGCCGCGGAGATCACGAGATCCGACGGCACAGCGCCGCCCGCGGTGTCGGCCAACGTGAGGACCGAGCAGTTCAACCTCACGACTGGATCGGGGACGTCGAAGCTGAACCTCACCGGCCATGACCTCAGCGTCGACCTCAAGCTCGATTCCACGGGTCTGCTGAACACCAAGGCGTCGGTGTCGCCCACCGGAAGACCGCCGCTCGCGCGACTCGACTCCAACACCCGGTTGAACTGGGGACCGCTGCTCGACGATCCGAAGTCGTGGCGCCGCGTGCTGAACGAGGCTCAGACCCACGCCCGGATCAACGTGCCTCGACAGCCGCTCTCCTCGGCCCTGGCCCCATGGCTGGGCGAAGGCGCAGGCCAGCTCCCTCTGCAATCCGCCAACGTCTCGCTCGGCGCCGAGATCAAGGGGACCCTCCTCGCGCCCCAGATGGGCCTGCGCGCGTACGTCGACCGCCCCTCGTACTCCGGCGAGACCCTCCCCGCCCTCGTGTGCATCGAAGGATCCTACGACGGCACCGACGGCATGCTGCGGACCGTCCTGCGCAGGGGCGGCGTGGACCTGAGTCGCCCCGGCGTCTGCTCGCCAAGTCCGGCACTCACCTCGCCAGCCGAGCGGGTCCAGGACGTCGGCATGGTGCTCGCCACGTTCCAGGTGCCGTGGAATGAGCTGACCAAGGCCAGGAGCCTGGAGCAGGTCCCGCTCCGCGCCGACGCGCAGTTCAAGATCGACGGGTTGCCGTTGGCGGAGATGGTGGACGGCGCCGCGCAGGGGTTGCTCAACGGCTCCGGCGGCGTGCGCGGTCTCGGACGCGATGCGAACCCCGAGCTCGAAGTGAACCTGCAGGTCCAGGGACTGCGCGTCGGGAGCGCATTCGTCTACGACAGCGGCTCGCTCTCGCTGCGCGCCGACGGTGGCGGCATACGCGGCGGCCTGGACCTGGTCGATGCCGCGCGAGGCGTCGACAAGGGTGCGGCCGGACGTCTCGAGGCCGACTTGAGCTCCCCTCAAGCCTTGACCTGGGTGGGCGGGTGGATGCCCCAACCCTCCAAGGGGCAGGACCTCCACCTTCGGGTCAAACCCAGCCGCTTCCGTGCCTCCAGCCTCAGCCCCTTCCTCACTCCCGTGCTCAGCTACGTCGAGGGCGACATCACCGGTTACGTCGATGCGACGATCGCCACCGGAGGACGCCCGTCGCGTATCGACGAGGCCTTCCTCTCGCTCTCGGGCGGCGCGTTCCAGATCCCTACCGTCGGACAGGAGTTCATCGACGTCTCCGCGATCGTGCGGACTACCGCACGCGATCAGCTGCTCGTCGAAGGATTCCGAGCGAAGGCGGTGTCGGGGCAGGTCGCGGCGACCGCGGCGATCACGATGCAGGATCTGCAGCTCAAGCGCGCCACCGCGGGGCTGTCCACGAACGAGGCGAACAAGATCCGGCTGACGCTCGAAGGCGTGCCGATGGGCGACGTGTGGGGCACGGTGTCGATGTCGCTGGAGGCCAAGCCGGATCGCAACGACGTCAAGGTCGACCTGCGCGGCGTGAACGTCGAGCTCTCCGAGTCCGAGGAACGCACGGTCCAGGATCTCGCGCCCAACTCCGAGGTCGTGGTCGTGCCCTCCGTCGGCGCCGTGCGCACCACGCAGTGGGGGTGGGTGACGTCCGCGGAGCCGCAGCAGCAACCCGCGCGTCCCTGGTACGTCAACGTGGGCTTCGCCAATCCCGTCAATATCACTCGCCAGGGCATGAGGTTCTCCGTGACCTCGTTGCAGGACGGCAGCGAGCCCCTGGTCGCGATGTACCCCGACCCGCAGACCGGTGGACTGCGGCTCACCGGCAAGGTGCGGGTCGCCGACGGACGCGTCGACATCGTCGGCAAGCACTTCAACATCGAGTCCTACCGCGCGCAGGTTGCCTTCGAAGGCGCAGCCTCCAACCCCGAGCTCAACGTCACCGCGCGCTGGGACGCTCCCGACGGCACGCGCGTATACGCCGACGTCACCGGCAAGCTGCAGACCATGAACGTGCAGCTCCGCTCCGATCCTCCCCGCCCTCCGGGTGAGATCCTGGCGCTGATCCTCGTCGGAGAGAGCTCCACCGACGCCTCCTCGTCGGCCTTGACCAGCGCCGAGGCGAGTCGGGCCGGTGCCGGCGTCGGTACCGGCGTGGCCGCGGCCGGCGTCAACCAGCTGCTCTCCGAGGTCGCTCCCGTCGGCATCTCCACCCGCGTGGACACCTCCCAGCGCAACAACGTGCGCCCCACCGTCGTCGTGGACATCGCGCGCAACATCTCCGCCGAGGCCACCGTGAACACGGGCGCGGTCCCACTGGGCCAGAACCCCGATCGTTACCTGCTGACGCTCGACTGGCGATTCCTGCAAGCGTGGTCCCTGCGGACGACGGTGGGTGACGCCGGAAGCTCGATCCTCGATGTGTTGTGGACCCACCGATACTGAGCGACGCCCAGGGGCGCCGATCGTGCTGTTTGGGGTGATCGCGCTCGCCGCCTGCGCCCTCGCGTGCCGCTCGGACCACAAGGTCTCCCCCTGGATCGAGGACCTCCGGATCGACTCCATCGTTCCTCCCCCCGACCTCGAGCAGCAGCTGCAGCGGGTCGACCTCGAGATGACCAGCGAGCAGATGGTTCGCCAGCACGAGCTGAAGGGCCGCTTCTCCGACGGAACATTGTTCGTCATACGAAGCTTCGTCGGCCAGGACCCCGTGCGCCCCGCCTCGCGCCACGCCCTGCGCGTCGCCACCGGCCACGGCGTGATCCTCGCCCTGGGCCCCGCGCAGACCGGCGGCGCCACCCGCCCGACGAGAACCGAGCTCGTCGCCGCTCTCGTCGACGGCGGAGGGTGGAGCTCGGGGTCCGACCTGAACGGCGATGCCTGCCCCGATGTCATCGTCCGCGGCGAAGACCACACGATCGAGCTGTGGTGCCTCATGCCCAGAGGCGCCTCTCCCTATCCCGTACGGTCCAGGATCGCCCCGGACCGCGCCGTCGACATCGACGAGGACGGGCGTCCGGAGCTCGCGGGAGCCGTGGTCCTCCCCGGCCCCGATCCGATCGCCCCGTCGATCCTCGAGGTCATGAGCTTCCAACAGGGCGCCTATCGCAGCGACACGGAGGTGGTCCGCGCGTGGCACGCGCGCGAGTGGGACAGGCTCACGGCGCCGCCCCCGGACGGAGGCGCGCTGGTATCCCGGGGCAGGGAGCTTGCGACGGCCCTCGAGGTTGCGTGGCACGGGCTCCGATCGGGACGCGGAGCGGAAGCGATCGGCGCGCTGGACGCGATCGCTCGCGAGCGCGCACCGTTGCCGTCCGGGCAGGCTCAGGCCTGGGTTCGGTGGCGGGGGTGGCTGCAGGACCTGCCCAGGTGACGCCCCAGCTCCGCGCATCGCCGCGAAATGGTGTCTTGTGACGCGCAGGCACTTTGTGTACACCGGGCGCGCACGGACAACCTGACGGGGAGTGGCCATGTCGATTCATCGTCCCAAGCGCGTGTCGTTCCGCTCGAACGGCCGTGATGCGTCTGCGTCCGAATCCTCGAAGGAAGCCAACGCGCCCGAGTGGGCGCAGGCGGTCGAGGGCAAGGGACCCAAGGACTTCAGACCCTACGCCGTCAACACCACGTTCGCGCAGGGCGAGCTCGTCAAGCACGCGAAGTTCGGCGACGGCATCGTCGTCGCCGTCGAGCCGGGCAAAATCGAGGTCCTCTTCGAGAGCGGTCCTCGCAAGCTCGCGCACGGCGTCGGCTGACCCCCTCCGACGCTCCCTCGCACGCATCGCATCGCACGAGCGTTCTTCGCGTGCAGCTCAGCGCGTCGTCTCGCGCTCCGCCTTCTCGCTGGCCGGGTACGTCGCGACCAGTTGGATCGTGTACACCGTGTACTGGTGCGGCAGCGTGTCCCAGTCCGGCGTGGGCATCGCTCGCGTTACGCACTCGATGACCGGCGCCGCTCGCTTGCTCCGGATCGTCCCGCTCCGCCCGGCCCACAGGTGCACCGACCGCTTCTTGTGATCGACCTTCAGCGCGAAGCTCACCGTGCCCCCCTTGGGCGTCTTGGGTGCGCACGAGACGTTCTCGAGCACGGCCTTGACGAGCGCATCCTCGAAGAAAACCTGCCGATCGCACTGGTCGGGGGAGGTCCTGCCGGGACCGGGGCGCTGGCACTTCACCACCTTGACCTTGTCGAGCGAGATCTCGTTCGTCGACACCGTCCCCCCGTCGAGCGCGGTCGCGAGGGCGGTTGCGGCCGCATCCACCAGCGAGCCCGCGTCCGTCAACGCGGCATCCCCGCCGGCATCCGTGACCTCGGCTTTCGTCGGCTTGGGGCGCCGCCACAGGTACAGCGGTACCGCGACCAGCACCAGCCCTGCTACGAGCGCGATCAACAGCTGGATGCGCATCGGCCGATCGCCTCGTCCTCCGGACGAGCCTGTTCCCAGGTGCCGGAAGGGCGCCGGCTGCGAAGGGGGAACCGAGTGATCGGGCGGACGCGCCATCGGATTCGAGCGTTTTACGCCGCAACGGCGGCCAGCCGCAAGGAAGGTTTGCGCAGGGACGTGATCGTGATGTCAGACTGGCGCGCCGCGACCGGGGCCTTACCCTTTGCTGCGACTGCCTTTCTGAAGGAAAGGGGCCTGAACATGACAGCTGCTGGTTCCGCCGATACTTCCGCCGTCACCCTGCCGACCACGCGCCCCACTCGAAGTCGCCTCCTCGGCCTCCCGATCGTCGCGGACTTCGCAGCCCTGCTTCGCTTCTTCCGGGACGCCGACGCGTCGGTCGCGGGCAAGGCTTTCGTGCTGCTCGCGGTCGCCTATGTCATCTGGCCCGTCGATGCCGTCCCCGATGTCGCACCGGTGCTCGGGTGGCTCGACGACCTCGGCGTTGCCGCCCTGGCCCTCGGCTATGTTGCCAAGGTCGTGAAGCGGTACCGCGCGGCATGACGCCGCGGGGCGCGCCCAACATCAGTCCTCCGGGCGCTTGACCCGCACTTCCCGAAGGCGTGCTCGAAACGCGTCGTATCGCCCTCGAGCCTCCTTCAACATCGCCTTGTCGTCCGACAGGTCGTTCTTCTCCCCAGGATCCGCAGCCAGGTCGAAAAGCTTGAAGCTCACGCCGTTCGAGATCGTCAGCTTCTGATCTCCGTGAATGAACGCACGCCGCTCGTCGTTGTTCGGCCCCGCAGGCATGTCCACCAACACGTCGCGCGCAGCGGGCTCCTGTCCCTTCGGCAGCGCAATGTCCGGCAGCAACGACTTGCCCGAGACAAAGTCGTACTTGTCCTTGGGCTGCTCGATCCGAACCTGGAACAGATCGAGGATCGTGGGGACCATGTCCACTGCGCTGCGTCGCGCCTTGATGCGTCGAGCCGGGACCCCCGGGACGTGGAGCACGAAGGGAACGCGCACCAGCTCGTCCCACACCTCGAAGCCGTGCCGGATCATGCCGTGCTCCTGGAACGCCTCGCCGTGATCGGAGGTGACGATGATCGCGGTCTTGGCGCCCCAAGGCTGCGCCGCCACGAAGTCGAGCAGTCGCCCCACGTTGTCGATCGTCCAGCGCACCTCGTGGTCGTACTTGTCCCGCATCTTGTTGCCGAAGTCCGGCGTGCCCTTGTGCGTGACGTAGTCGGCGTGCGGATCGAAGTAGTGGACCCACGCGAAGAAGCGCTTGCCCGTGTTCTCCGGCTTCCCCAGCACCCGAATCGCGGCGTCCGTCAACCGATCGGCCGACGACGTCGAGTCCTCGGTGGCATCGTTGCCGCCCGGCGGCGCCCCCGACATGTCCAGCACGTCGAACCCCCGCCCCATGCCGCTCCAACCCTTGAAGTACCAGTGCGACTGCACCGAGATCGTCCGGATGCCCGCAGCGTTCAGGCGCTCCTGCACCATCCTGTCCGATTTGGGATAGGCGTTGTAGTGCGACCAGCCCCGGCTCGTCTCCGAAGGGTGCTTGCCGCTCATCAACGGACCAATGCTCTTCCCCGTGTACGAAGCCAGCGCATAGAAGTGCTCGTACACCACCGACTTCTCCGCCAGCACGTCGAGGCTCGGACTGATCGGACGCGGATAGCCCATGTAGCCCATGTCCCAACGCAGGGTGTCGATCGACACCAGCAGCACGTTGAGATCCGACGGAAGCGTCGACGCGGCTTCCGCAGCCTTCTGCGCTGCAGGCTCCTGGGGCGCCTCTTGCTTCACCACCAGATCCGAGCCCGAGCAGTCCTCGTCGATGCCGTTGTCCGGCCGCTCCCGGGCGCCGGGATGGACCAGCGGGTCGCGATCGTTGCAGTCGCC